>JAEUJH010000974.1 GCA_016794825.1 Gemmatimonadota bacterium | reverse complement strand
CTCCATCGGGTGTTGGCCGCGGTGCCGGGGTATGGGTCGCCCGCGTCACCCCGGTTCCGGGCCGAGCCGGTGGAACGGAGGTTGTTGAGGCCGTCCGCCTGTTCGACCGCCACGCCCTGCACCGGTCCGGTGTTGATCCGGTTGGTCGACCGCCCGGTGGCGATCCGTCCCAGATCGATGTGCCAGAGGAGGAGGCCGGGCATCTTCCGGCAATTCGATCGGCAGTTGGGAGCGGTGCTGCCCCCGTTGACGTTGAGCATCGTCGAGTCGGACTCGACGGCCTGCCGATTCTCGATCAGGAGCAGTTCGCCCGGGGTCGCGAACCGGGCCAGGAACACGGTGTCGCTGAATTGGCGCGGGCCGGTCACCACCGTCCGGGTCGCTCCCAGCGTATCGATCGTGACCCACCCGAGTTCATTGAGCGACCAAGGGTCATAGGAGGCGGGGCTGTACGCTCGGGAATAGTTACCGCTCCCCATGATGCCCCACTCCCCGATCCCCTCCGTCCCGCTGCTGCGATCGGTGTCGTACAGGTCCGGAAGCCCGAAGGCGTGCCCGGTCTCGTGCGCGACCGTCCCGACCGGCATGATGAAATTCGGGTCGCACCCCGAGGGGCCGCCCCGCTGGCTCTGCATCGTGTAGTTCTCGACCCGAATGAACTGCCCCGGAATCGGCTGGCCGGCCGCGTCGCGCCGGGGGGTCTTGGTCAGGTATTTCGACCCGCCGTTCCAGGCGGAGATCACCCAGCGATGGGCCCAGATTCCCTCGCCGCCGCAGGCCCCGTCGCGCACCGGCTGAATGAAGGTCACGAAGTCGACGTCCCCATCGTCGTCCCCCGAGTTGGGGAGTCCGTCGGGCCCGTCGTTGTCGAACCGGGACCACGCGGTGTCCGAACCGGGCCGATTGGAAATCGAGTCGAGCGCGGCCAGGAGCATCAGCCCGAACCGCCGGCCGCCGTCGGCGCAGGTGTTGACGACGCCGATGCCGTTGCAGTTCTGCTGGTAATAGGAGGCGGTCGAATCGGTCCGCACCGGATCGAACACCCGGCCGAACATCTGGATCCGGCCGTTGGAGATCTGCTCGTAGTAGGTCTTGAGGGTATAGGCACCGCCCCCGGGGGCGGCCGCGCCGAAGAGCACGCTGTTGAACTCCGTGGTCGGATACGGCACCGTGGAGTCGCTGAATCCGATCGGCACGACCGGAAGGTGGAAGGTCCCTGTCACCGCGAAGGCGGCGCTCCCCCCGGCCTGCGCGATCGACAACAGGGGCCCCCGCTGATTCAGGGCCCGGAGATCGCCCCGCTCCAACGCGGCCCACCGGTTGGCCCGAACCACCGCCGCCCGAGCTCGCCACGCCGAGCTCGGCGCCCAGTCCAGCCCCGGCACCTCGAACCGGCCCAGTTCCGCTCCGGCCCGCTGACCCACCGCCGATCCGGGTACCGCGGCCAGGGTCGCCCCGGCGACGGCGGCCATCATGCCGAATCGCATGCACGCTCCATGGGGATCCTTTCGCTACAACAAT
>JAEUJH010000971.1 GCA_016794825.1 Gemmatimonadota bacterium | reverse complement strand
CCCGCCGACTCCACCGACATCAGCCTGACCGACCCCTCGAAATGGGCTGCCCTGGCGGAGTTCATCGCGAGCCAGCCGTGCCTGGCGCGACAGCGCGGCCGGATCATGGCCCGCGGCTCGTGTCGGAACCCGGGGTTCCTCTCGCTGGACGCTCGTCTCGCGAGGCGCTTGACGATCCGCGGCATCGGCACGGTCGAGCTCTCCGCCGACGTCTTCAACCTGCCCAACCTGATCGATGGGGATTGGGGTTTGGTCCGCGAAACGACCGGGACGGGGAGGGTGTCAGTGGTGAGCGTAGCGGGATGGGATCAAACGGCGAATCGCCCCCGCTATTCCGTTCCGGTGGTCGCCGCGACCGGTCAGGTGTCGCTCCCGCCACGCGACGTGGTGATTTCCGCCCTGACCCGCTGGCGGGTTCAACTCGGCGCCAGATACCGACCCTAACGCAGCAGGTCCTTCTCGGCTCGCGCGAGGAGCCGACGGTACCGAGGGTGATCTCGAACCCAATCCAGCGGTTCGAGACACGGCGCCCTCGACAGCATCTTCGACCCAGACCGATACGCCGCCTCGACGGCATCGAATCCATCCTCCACGTCACCGGCCGCGATCATCGCCAAACCCCTGTCGGCGGGATCGACAGGAACGGCTCGACCCCGCGTCGGCGGCTCGGCGAGACGGCGCTGCCAGTGGAATCGAGTGACATCCCGAAAGCCCTGTTCGCCCTTGGCCCGGCCAAGCCGGTCCGACAGATCCGTGCCCGGCGCTTCGAGGGACCGCCAGGTTTCCAGGGCCTCGTCCCAATGACCGGTTCGCGCCAAGGCCCGGACCAAACCCCGGCGCCCGACTGTCCAGGCCGGGTCCATCTGGACCACCACCCGAAACCGGGCAAGCGCGATGGAGTCCCGGCCGGCGCAAAGCTGGAGTATGGCTTCCCGCTGAGCGTACGTCGGCGACATCGGATCGAGTGCCTGGGCGACCCTGATCGCGTCGATGGCGTTCTCCCATTGCCACGCGCGACGGTACAGCGCCGAAAGAAGGAGGTAAAGTTCCGGATTGGCGGGGTCGAGCCGGATCGCCTTCCGGATCAGCGACTCTCCGACAGCGAGCCGACGTTCGCTCAGCGCCTTGATGATCCCAAGGTCAGCCCACGCCGAGCCCTCGAGGGAGTCCAGCGCGATCGCCCGCTCCGCCGCCGCGATTGCCCGGGCAGCGCCCTCGTCGAATGGGACGACCCCTTGGACGGCCTGGGCCGACCAAGCCGAGGCGAGTCCGGCCCACGCTCTGGCGTTGGTCGGGTCACGGTCGATCGCCTGAAGGAAGAGCCGCTTCGCGGCCGGCACACCCTCGTTGAGTTGCTCGTACCACCCCTGAATCGTCAAGCGATAGGACTCGGGGTCCGCGCTGGATGGCCGCCCACGGGGCATCGCCGGCAACGGCACTCGGAACACCGAGCCGGCTACCAACGCGGCAAGCCGGCTCCCCGCCTCCGGGAGGTCGGTGCGCGAAAACCGGACTCGACCGGCTTCACGACGAGCCCCGGTCGCAACCTCGACGATCGACGCGGTCACCGCGAGCGAATCGCCCTCGGGGACCAGTCTGGCGGTCAACACCTGGGGAACCCCGGCCCTCCGCCCGGCCGCCACGAGATCGTTTCGGGCTGCCGCGGGCCACCCCGCGTGGGCTCCCTTGACCGCCATCGAACCGAGGCTCCGCAGCCGTCGCGCCAGATCCTCGCTGATACCAGAAGCCAGGAACGCAAGGGAGGAATCCCCCGTCCCGTTCTCGATCGGGGCAATCAGAATTGCCCGGAGCGGCGGCGCGACCGGAGCACCATTGCGGTTGGCGGCGAACAGGGCCAGCGCGGCAACCGCGAACGCGGCGACAGCAACCAGCCGGAATCGACGCGGCAGGCGACTCGACGCCCGGGCGGGAGCGCCCGACCCGGAGAGCGGGGCGGTGCGAGCCAGGGCCGGCGCCTCGTCTCCGCCGGCGTCCGCCGCGACCGGCCCCACCCCTTCGGCGGATCCGGCCGCCACGACGGGCGTGCGCCGACTACGAATCGACTGGACCAGCTGCGAAGTCTCCTCGGACGGTTCCGCGCCGTACTCCCGGGCAAATCGCTCGCGGAATCGATCGAAGGTGGCCAGGGCCCGACTTCGATCGCCGGCCCGGTCGAGCAGCTGGATCACGTGACGGACGGCCGACTCGTCATCCGGATCGAGATCGAGAGCCCGTTCCGCCGCCTCAGCGGCGCGTGGGTACTCCCCGGCACTCTCGCGGGCGGCCGCCACCTGGTACGCACATCGTCGCGCCTCCGAGCGAAGCCGCGATCGTTCGCTGTCAAGCCACTTCTCGAACCCCTCCGCGGTGGGAATGAAGAGCCCGGGCAGCAAATCCCCTCCGTACGATGCCAGCGCGTCCTCGAACCGATGTTCCGCGATCGCGTCCGCAAACCGGCCGACGTCCGTGGTGACGACCGCCGGATCGAGCGACACCTCATCGTCGCCCCGGGTCCGAATGGCGCCGTCCGCGAGGTTCTGTCGGAGGACGTACAGGGCGTTCCTCAATGCCGTACGGGCCCGGGAAGCGGTCATCTCGGGCCAGAACACGCCCAGGAGAACATCGCGCCGATGCCAGGTTCCAGGACGAGGGAGGGCCAGGTATGCCAGGAGAGCCAGCCGCTTGGGCTGGCGGAGGATGAGATCCAGATCGCGACCGTCGGCTCCGTGGAGACCGATGCGCCCGAGCAGGTGCATGGTCGGCACCGGGGGAAGCGGAACCGGCCCGGAGCCGTTCGATTCGGAGGGTCGCGGTCGCATTGGCGGCTCGGGAAATGGCGGAAGCTTGGGGCATCCGCGTCTTCAACCCGTGAGCTAGCTGTCTCTTGATCTCACCAAGACGAGGCAGACACCGAATCGACAACGCCAGCCTTGGGGGCTGGCGTCGGTCGTGGTGCTTTCAATTGCCCCTCCTGGGCTCGAACCAGGACTCTTCTGATCCAGAGTCAGACGTGTTGCCAGTTACACCAAGGGGCATTGAAATGGAGCGGAGGGGGATCGAACCCCTGACCTCTGCAGTGCGATTGCAGCGCTCTCCCAGCTGA
>JAEUJH010000366.1 GCA_016794825.1 Gemmatimonadota bacterium | reverse complement strand
TTCCACGATCCGGTCCTCGACGCCTGGGTGGTGACCCGATACGCGGACGTGGTGACCGTGTTCCGCGACGTCGATCGGTTCACCGCCCGGGTGGCCCTGGCCCCGGTGGCCATAACCCCATCGGTGGCCGGTCCGGTGCTCCGGGCCGGTGGCTACGCCCCGGTCCCCTCCAACGCCGACCTCGACCCGCCCGACCACACCCGCATTCGCCGCAAGGTGTTCCCGCTGCTCGGCCCGCGCCGGATCGAGCAGCTCGAGCCCCGGGTTCGGCGGATCGTCAGCGAGTCGCTCGACCGGCTGCCCCGGACCGGCCGGGTGGAACTGGTGTCCGGGCTGACCTGGGAACTGCCCGTTCGGGTGCTCTTTGCCCTCCTCGACCTGCCCGAGGACGACATCGGCCGGATCAAGGCGTGGGCGGAGCACTTTCTCGTCTTCGTCTTCGGGCGTCCGGGTCCCGAGGCGCAGGTGGCCGCGGCCAACGGATTGGTGGCCTGGCGCAACTACTGCGCGGCGCTGGTGGCGCGGCGGATGGTGGAGCCGGGCGACGACCTGGTGTCCGACCTGATTCGAGCCCACCGGGAGGATCCCACCGGCCTCAGCATCCCCGAAATCGAGAGCTACGTCCAGGGTCTCCTCGTGGCCGGCCACGAGACCACGACCCATCAGGCCACGAACGCGATTCGACTCCTCCTGCTCGACCCGGCCCGTTGGGCCGCCCTGACCGACCAATCACTCGTGGCCGGCGCGGTGGAAGAGTGCATTCGAATGGAGAGTTCGGTCGTGGCGTGGCGGCGGCGCGCGTTGGTCGACGTCGAGGTCGGCGGGGTGACGATTCCAGCCGGCGCCACCGTCCTGCTCTCCCTGGCGTCCGCCAATCGGGACGAGGCCAAGTTCCCCGACCCCGACCAATGGATCATCGACCGGCCTAACGCCAAGGCCAATCTCTCGTTCGGGCACGGAATCCACTTCTGCATCGGGGCGCCGCTGGCCCGGCTGGAACTCAACTGCCTCCTGGAGGAGATGCCGCGGCGGTTTCCCGGACTGCGGCTGGCCGACGAGCCGGTCGACTACACCGAGACCGTGTCGTTCCGCGGGCCGCGGCGGCTCTGGGTCGAGATGGGGCCCGCTCCGGCCTGAGGCAGGGATGTCGATCGCGGACCGCCCCGGGTGACCGGGGCCTGCGCCGAGGCCAGATCGGCCGGGGCGGGCCGGATCGCGCCGGGGTTGCGGTTCCTTCTCCCTCGGGGGCCGGCTACGGAACGGCCGGTGTGCGCGGACCCGCCGGGAGGTGCTGCATCAAGTACCGAGTCAGCAGCGAGTACACATGGAGGTTCGTGCCGGCCCCCTCGCAGATGCAGTGACTCCGGTTGGGATAGACCATCAGGTCGAACTGCTTGCCGAGCTGGACCATCCGGTTGACCAACAGTTCCGATCCCTGCATGTGGACATTGTCGTCCCCGGAGCCGTGAACCAGCAGCAACTTCCCCTTGAGTCCTTCGGCAAAGTTGATCGCCGACGCCTTGTCGTACCACTCCTTGTTCCGGCTCGGCAGACCCATGTACCGCTCCTGGTAGATGGTGTCGTAGAGCAACTGGTCCGGCACCGGCGCCACCGACATGCCGACCTGATAGACGTCGGGGTATCGGAACATGGCCTGCAGGGTGCTCGATCCACCGCCGCTCCACCCCCAGATGGCCACCCGGTTCGGGTCGAGGTAACGCCTGGTGCGGGTCAGCTCCCGGACCGCGGCCGCCTGATCGGCGCTCGAGATGACGCCGATCTTCCCGTAGACCACCTTGCGCCAGTCGCGGCCGCGGGGCGCCGGGGTGCCCCGGTTGTCGACGCTCACGAGGACGTATCCCTGGTCGGCCACGAGGTGCTGCCACAGCCCGCCGCTTCCGCTCCACGCGTCGGTCACGGTCTGCCCCGCCGGTTCACCGTAGACGTAGAACAGCGTCGGGTAGGTTCGGGTGGAGTCGAAGTCCTTCGGCTTGATCATCCAGCCGTCGAGGACCACGCCGTTGCCGATGTCGACTCGAAAGAACTCGCGCGGCGTCTTGACGATGGTGGCCACGGCCGCCCGCCGGGCCGAGTCGTCGACGAACGAGCGGAGCACCTGGTGAGTCGGGAGGCGCACCAGCGCCACCGTCGGCGGCGTTTCGGCCCGGGAAAAAGTGTGGAAGGCCCACGCGGCGTTCGGCGCGATGTCGTAGCCGTGGGTGCCGGGCTGGTTGACGGGCGACAGCCGAACCGGTTGACCCTTGCCGTCGAGCCGGGTCCGATACAGATACCGGCGGGTCGGGTCGTCGGGCGATGCGATGTAGAAGAGCCACCCGCCCGCGTCATCGAGTGCCGCGATGCTGACCACGTCGAAGGCGCCCGGGGTCACGTCGACGATCGACTTCCCGTCGCGGCTCACCCGGTAGACGTGCCGCCAGCCGTCGCGCTCGCTCACCCAGGTGAATTCCTTCCCGCCGGCCAGCCAGTGGATGTCGTCGACCACGTCGACCCAGGCGCTGTCCCGCTCGACCATGATTTCCCGGGCCGCGCCGGTCGCGGCGGTGGCCAGGAGGAGCCGGTTGGTGTTCTGGAGCCGGTTCATTCGCTGGATCAGCAGTTCGTCCTTGCCGGCCCAGTCCATCCGCGGCAGGTAGTCCTCCCGGGGATCGCCGGGGAGCGCGAGCCAGGTGGTCGGCCCGCCGGCGACGCTCACCACGCCGGCCCGCACGGCCGAGTTGGTGGTGCCGACCTTGGGGTACTGGATCGGGATGACGAACGGGTAGATCGAGTCGGTGGTGTTGATCAGGTTGAAGGTGCCGACCCCGGTCATGTCGAAGGCCCAGTACGCAATCCGGCTCCCGTCGGGCGACCACCGGAACGCGTCGCGGAGCGAGAACTCCTCCTCGTAGACCCAGTCGGTCATCCCGTTGACGTGGAGGGAGTCCGCCCCGTCGGTGAGCCGGGCAATGGCACCGTCCCGGAGCGACTCGACGTAGATGTTGCCCTGCCGCACGTATCCGACCCGGTCGCCGGTGGGAGAGAACTTGGCGTACATCAGGGTCGAGGGCTTGGCGTCGCCGCCGAGTTTGGTCAGGCGGCCGCTGGCGCGGTCGAGGACCCAGTAGTCGCCGCGGGTGTTGAGGCGCCAGACCCGGGCGGTGTTGGTGAAGACGAGGACCTTCCCGCCATCGGGCGACAGGGCGTAGTCGTCGATCTCGAGCGGCGCCGAGGCGCCGGCTGGAATCAGCTGACTGGCGGCGACGAAGATGGTCCGGGCCCCGGAGGCCGCGTCGTACCGCACGATGTCGGCGCCGTTGGCGGTCGCGGCGGATGCCTCGACCGTCGTGTAGGCGGCACCGTTCTCGATCCAGACGGCCGGGCCGAACCGCTGGCGGGGTCCGAACTCGGACGAGGCGTAGATCCGTCGGAGTCCCGCCTCCGCGGCGGGGGTCAGTTGGGCGGCGGCCGGGGTCGAAGCCGCGAGGCAGGCAAGGGTGAACAGCGATCGGCGCATGGAGCCTTCGTTCGGTGTCGGCGAAATGGTCGTTGCCGCGGGCAATGGGGGCGCAAGCCTCCGTCAGAATCTACGGGAACCCGCGTCGGTTCGTGTCGCGCGCCCTACCTCGGGCGGCGGCGCGCGACGAGCAGCACCTGGATTTCGTCCAGCCGGGGGTTGACGAAATCGATCCGGATCCGGCCGTCGGCCAGGCGGGAGACGGTTCCGGGCACGGCGCTGTGGGTGAGATACCACCCGGCCGGCAGGACGACGGCGTTGGCCGGCCGGCCGAAGGCTCGGTCCCAGATCAGTTCGTCGCCCTCGAGGCGGTAGCGGACGCTGTCGGTGTAGGTCTCCGCGATCCGCAGTCGGGTGGTGTGGCCCGGTGGCACCGGGGGGAACTCGATCGACACCACTTCCGATTCGGGCCGAACCGGCTCGCCGATGTCGAGGCCCGCCGCGGTGATGTCCGCCCCGCGGAGCGTCCGGGTCTCGAGTGGCTGGCCGGTGTCGAGGAGAATCGCGGACGGATTGGAGACCCGGCTGCCTGGTCGCACGACATTGAGATAGCGGCCGACACCCGGTCGGGTTTCGGTGTAGTCGTGGTAAAGGTCGAAGGCGTGGGTTTCCGGCTGCTGGAGGAAGTACACGATCTCCCGGGTCTGGGCCGCGCGCTCGGCCAGCCGCTCGGTCAGGGCGGCCGAGCCGCGGGTCTGGGCGTCGGCCTCCGCCGCCAGCGACAGGCCGACGCACACGCCGAGGCCGCGCAGCCATCCACGGCCGCGCCAGAAGGCCGGTGCCGGGAGCCACCGCGGCCGGCGGAGGTCGCGCCGCCGGGCCGCGTCCGGTCGAGGAGCGTTCATGGGGCCAGTCTCCGAGCCCGGACCACCAGCGGCGCGGCCGCTGGCCCCGGGTTGATGAAGCTGACCATGATCCGGCCGTCGTCGGTGCTGAGCACCTGCGCCGGAACGTTGCACCCCGTCAGTTCATACCCCGCGGGAAGCACGATGGCGTTCCGGCGGATGCCGAGCGAGCGGTCGAAGACGATCTCGTCGCCCTCGTGCCGGTAGCTCCGGGCGTCGCGGTAGGTCTTGTCGATCAGGATCCGGACCTCGCCGTTAGGCGGGACCGGGCGGGGCAGCTCGACCCGGATGTAATCGGTGGTGGAGTCGGCGCCGGCAAACCCGTCGGCGCGGGCCTCGATGCCCGACACGACCCGGAACTTGAGCCGGGCGCCGGTGGCCGGGTCGACGACGGATTCGTCGGACGCCTCGCTCCCCTTCCGGATCGGGTTGAAGTAGTACCGGGCCCCGGGCGAAACGGCCGTGACCTGGTAGAGGATCCGGAACTTGGCGCTGCCGGGTTCGAGCAGCTCGTAGCGGGTGTACTCGTCGTCGGCCGCGTTGCCCTGGGCCAAGGCCGGGGCGGCGGCCGCCCAGGGCAGAGCCAGGAGGAACGCGACCCGGATCGCGGCGGTCATCCGGCCGCACCGGTCTCGAACCGGGTGTCGGGAACGTCGGTAAGGAACATGTGGCCCGGGGCGTGGGTGATCAGGAAGCTCGGCTTCGACGCCAGAGCTACCGCCTGCGGGGTCACCCCGCAAGCCCAGAACACCGGGACGTCGCCGGGCTCGGGGGCGGGAGGGTCGCCCCAGTCCGGCCGGTCGAGGTCGGCAATGCCGATACCCGCCGGATCGCCAACGTGGATCGGGGCGCCGTGGGCCTCCGGAAACCGGGCCGAGACGGCGACGGCCTGGTCCACCAGCGCGCGGGGAATGGGCCGCATCGACACCACCATCGGCCCGGCAAACGGACCGACGGGGCGGCACTCCACCGAGGTCCGGTACATCGCGACGTTCCGGCCCCGTTCGAGGTGGCGGAGCGGAATCCCGGCGCGGGTCAGGGCCGACTCGAAGGTGAACGAACAGCCTAACAGAAAGGCGACCAAGTCGTCCCGCCACCACGCCGTCGCGTCGGTGACTTCGGCCTCGAGAGTCCCCTCGCGGTAGATCCGGTAGCGGGGCACGTCGGTGCGCAGATCGGCGCCGGCCGCGACAGGTCCGGGGTCGACCTGGCCGGGGCCGGTCACCGCCAGGAGCGGACAGGGTCTCGGATTCTCGAGGCAGAATCGGTGGAAGTCGGCGGCCAGCGCCTGGGGCAGCACCGCCAGATTGGCCTGGGCAAACCCGGGGGCGAGTCCGCTGGTGACGCCGGCGAGCCGTCCGGCCCGGATCTCGGCCCGGAGTTCCCGGGGATGGCGGCCGATTGCCTCGGCGATCGGCGCGCGATCCGGCCGGGGCGTCGGGCGGTGGTCGGGAGGGGTGGGCTCGCTCATCCGGCCCCAGGGGCACATGGCATCGGATCATCAAGATATTCGAGTCGGGCACGCGGAGCGCCACGCGGATATCTTGGGTGGTCCTCACCCCCGTCGCTCCATGTCGATCTCCCTGCTCGCCGCCGTCGTGACCCTTGCCGGCGCGCCGTCCGCCGACACCACCCGCTGGCTCGTCTCCAACCACGGTCGGACCGCGGGCGATCTGGTCGTCGTTTCGACGCCGGACTCCCTCGTCGTCCGGTTCGTGTTCACCGATCGGAACCGCGGCAGTCGGATCGAGAATCGCTACCGGTTCGGCGCCGGCCGAACCCCGGTGGCCGGCGAGTCCCGTCCGATCCTGGCGGACGGCACCGCGGGCGAGCCGACCGAACGGTTCGAGGCCGTCGGCGACTCGGTCCGGTACGGCGCGCCGGGCGGCGCGACGTCGTCGGCCGCCGCGGGGGCCGGGGCCTGGGTGGGGCTGCGATCCGCGACCCCCTGGGAGCAGGCCGACCTGGCGCGCCACCTGCTGACCCGTCCCGACTTCACGGCCCCGCTCAGCACCGGCGGCACCGCCCGCGCCACCGTCGTGGCCGACACGACCCTTCGACTCGGCGCCGGGCGGCAGCGGGCTCGACTGGTGATGGTCTACCGGGGCCAGCAGACCACGCCTAACGGCGTCTGGCTGGACGCGGCCGGCCGGCTTCTGGCCACCGACATCCAGTGGTTCATCACCGTGCGCCCGTCCGCGGTGCCGCTGCTTCCGGCCCTGCGGCGGATCGAGCTCCGGTGGCGCGACGCGGAAGCCGAGCGGATCGCCGCGCGGGTCCGGAAGCCGGTCGGCCGAGTCCTGGTGGTGCGCGGCGGCGATCTTTTCGACGCCGAGTCGGGCACGGTGCGGCCCCGGCAGTCGGTCGTGATCGAGGGCGACCGGATCGTCCGGATCGGACCCGTCGATGACGTGGCGATCCCCGCCGGCGCCACCGTCGTCGAGGCCGCCGGCAAGTCGGTGTTGCCCGGCCTCTGGGACATGCACACCCATCTGATGGTGTCGAACCAGTCGGCCGGGAGTCTGGTGCAACTGGCGCAGGGCCTGACCACGGTGCGCGACCTCGCC
>JAEUJH010000361.1 GCA_016794825.1 Gemmatimonadota bacterium | reverse complement strand
GCGGCCCCGGCGTCCTCGCGATTGGCGGTCGAGAACGCCAGAAACAGATCGCCCGACCCGTTGGCGGCCCAGCTCCCCAGCCGGCCGAGTCCCATGCCGACCCGCCGGACGATCCGCTCCAGCTGATGGGGCAGGAGCGGGGCGTCGGTCGCCACGATGACCACGATCGAACCCCGCCCGGTATCCGGTCCGGTGTCGTCGTCCCCGAGGCTGCCGCCCTCCTGGCGGGGCCCGCCGGCATCGGCGCAGCGCCGGATCCCGCGCGACCATGGACGTGAAAGCGGGCCGTCGAGGGTGGTGCAGAGCCCCAGGTCGGTGATCTCCCGGCCCACCGGCGCCCCGAGGATGTGCAGGTCGCCGAAGTAGTTGCATTGGACCAGCACGCCTAACGTGAACGCGGTGGCGGAATCGACGGTCACCACCCGGGACGAGGTCCCGATCCCGCCCTTGAACCCGTTACAGCCCATCCCCGTGCCCCCGCCCACCGCGCCCTCGACCACCCGGCCCGTCCGGGCGCTGTCGAGCGCGGCCCAGACATGCTCCGACTTCACGTGCTCGCCGTTGGCGTCGTTCAGGAAGTCGAACGTCTCGGCCACCAGCGGGTAGCTGAAGAGGAACGGCCGTCCCCGGGCGATCTGCCACTGGACCGCCGCGTCCCGTACCGTCCCCACGCTGTGGGTGCCCGTGAGCAGGATCGGCCCTTCCAGGAAGCCGGATTCCTTCACCCAGTTGGTCCCGGTCATGTCGCCGTTGCCGTTCTGGTTGAAGGTGGCCGCCATCACGAAGTCCCAGTCACCCCGCGGCCGGGGCAGGATCGCGGTAACCCCGGTGCGGACCGGCCCCTCCCGCGGCACCAGCTTGCCGGCTCCGCGAACGATGGTGGCGTGTCCGACCGCGACGCCGGGCACGTCGGTGATCGCGTTGTTCGGACCGGGGCGCCCCGGAAACGGGATGCCGAGATCGCGGCCCCGGGGCCGGGCCTGGCCCACGAGATCGGTGGCGACCATGAACAGGAGCAGCAGGAGTGGACGCATGGGAGGTTCCCTTGGATGGAGTCGCGGTGCCGATCCGAGGCTCACCGACGCGGAGTCACCGCATGGACCAGCGATCGGTTGGCCATGCGCGCGCCACGGGGTGATGAGGAGGCGGGCGGAACCTAGCGCCGACCCGCGGATCGGGCCAGACGCTGTCCGGTCACCAGCCAAGCCCGTCGACGGTCGTTGGCTCCACTGGAACCTCGGGTTGCGGAGAACCGATCCTGGTTGGGCGAAAGGCTCGGTGATAGAATGAGGCGATTCGGACCATCAACGCCGTATCCCTCCGCCGAAACGGTCGCCAGCCATGACGTCTCGCCGCATTACGCTCCTGGACGGTGCCATGGGAACGGAGCTTCGCGCCCGAGGGGTCCGAGTGCGCGACTACAAGACGTCGCTGTGGTCCGCGCTCGCGTGTGTGGAGGCGCCCGACGCCGTCATCCAGCTGCATCGGGATTACATCGACGCGGGCGCGGACATCATCACGGTCAACAACTACGCCGTGACCCCGATCCTGCTCGCCCGCGAAGGGATGGGCGACGCGTTCGAGTCGTTGACGACCAAGGCGTCACAATGCGCGCTGGCGGCGCGCGACGGCGCCCGACGGCCGGCCCGCGTGGCCGGCTCCCTGCCACCGCTGAACACGACGTTCGCTCCCGGCCTCGTCGGGGACTTCGAGGCGAACGTCGCGACCTACCGGCGGATGGTCGCGGTGCTGGCTCCCTACGTCGATCTCTACCTGTGCGAAACGGTGTCCACCGCGGACGAAGCCCGGGCCGCCGCCGTGGCGGCTCAGGAGTCGGGCAAGCCGTTCATGGTCAGTTGGACGATCGAGCGAACGGGGCAACGGCTGCGCGGTGGAGACAGCTTCGAGCGAGCGGTGGCGGTGCTGCGGGACTTTGCCCCGGCGGCCCTGCTCGTCAACTGCGCCAGCTGCAACGCCACCACGGCCGCGATTCGGAGCCTTCGGGAGTTGACCGACCTTCCGATCGGCGGGTACGCCAACCCAGTGATGCAGGAACCCGAGGGCGGCGAGCCGGAGTCCGTCATCTCCACCCCGATTGGCCCGGAGGACTATGCCGCGGTTGCCGAGGGCTGGGTGGCCATTGGGGCAACGATCATCGGTGGCTGCTGCGACACGGACCCAGACTTCATCCGCGCTCTGCGCCGGGTTGCCGGCCGGGACACTCCGGGCCCGGCCTGAGGCCTCGCGCTCCTTGCCTCGGGTCGCCACGGTAACGCCGAGGCCTTTCATCCGCGACGCGAAGGTGGTCGGCTTGAGCCCGACCCGCGACATCCGCCGGCTCCGGCCGAACTGACCACCGTGGACCCGGACACGCTGGAACGAGATCCCGAGGTGCTCCGGGACATCGGCCGCCGATTCGGCGGTCGGCTGGCGCTCAATGCCGAGGTGACCCGCCCCGGCCTTGTTCGGGTGGGCGACCCGGTCACCCTGGTGCGGGCCCGGGAGGCGGGGTGAGGGCCGCGTTGGCCGGATGGCGGGCTCGGCTCGCCCAGTCGGCGGGGGTCTTGATATACTCCTCGCGAGGAATATATTTCCCGAATGCAGCCATCGAGCCCAGCGGACGCCATGGGGATCGACACGCCCGAAGAGCGCGTGCTCATCGCCCTGGTCCGGGCGGCCTGGGTGGCCTCGATGGCGTCGAGCGCCGTCGTTCGCCGGGCGGGATTGACGCCATCGCAGTACAACGTGCTGCGGATCCTGCGGGGGGCGGGCAGCGACGGCCTGAGTCGAAACGGCATCGGCGAGCGGATGGTGACCCGGGATCCGGATCTCACCCGCATCCTGTCCGGTCTCGCCCGGATCAGGGCGGTAACGACTCGGCGCTCATCCATTGATCGCCGCCACCGCGTGAGCCTGATCACCGAGCGCGGCCGGTCGCTGCTCGACCGCCTCGATGACGACGTTCGCAGGGCGGCAATCCGGTCGCTCAGCGGATTGAGCCCCGCGCAGTTGAAGCGCCTCGAAGAACTGCTAGGCGTCGTCGGCGAGGGAGCCGACGGCTAGTCGACCCGTGGGGCACGCGTGCCATCCAACGGACCTACTCGCTCCTCGCGTGGAGTCGCCCAACTGGAGGAATACCATGATCCACGACGAGCGCACCATCCGAGATCTGCTGGCCGACTACGAACGGCGCCTGAACGCATCGGACGCCGAGTCGATCGCGACCCTGTACGCCGCCGACGGTGTTTTCATGCCACACGGCTTCCCGACCGCGTCCGGCCGGATGGCGGTGTTGCAGTCCTACCGCGCCATTTTCGGGAACATCGCGCTCTCGATCGTCTTTGAGGTCGACGAGGTCGTGGTCAGCGAAGGCGTCGCGACCGCGCTCACGCGATCGAACGGCTCCGTGCGGGTGAACGCGACCGGCCAGTCGATGCCGGAAGCCAATCGCGAGCTGTTCGTATTCACTCGGGAAGCGGGTGCCTGGAGGATCGCGCGCTACATGTTCAACAAGTCGGCGTGACGTCGGCGCCCGGGCCGGCCTACCGGTCGAGCACCGGCAGGTAGGTCCGCCACGGGCCGACGGCCTCGCGATACTGCTTGGCCATGACGCGGGCGATCTGGGCCAGGTGCCCGAGGTCATGCGCCACCCAGGTGGCCAGCAGTTGCCGCAGCGACACCGGACCGAAGGCCGGGTGCTCGCCCAGGCGGGCCAGTTGTTCGTCGCCGAGTTGCCACGACTTGAGCGCGACCAGATTGGCGACCCGCAGTTCGGCAAACTCGTCGAGCAAGTCGGCCAGCGACTTGCCCGCGCTCTCCCGGAACTGCGCGAATCGATCGTAGGGTTCGAACCGCCGGTCGGGCCCCGGTCCGAGGATGATCCGGGCCCGCGTCAACCAGTCGGTCCGTTCGCCATGGATCAGGTGGCCGACGATGACGTATGGGCTCCAGGTGTCGGGACCCTCGTCGGCGTCGGTCCAGGCGTTCGGGAGACCAAGGAGCAGCGAACGCAGGGTGGCCGGAGTCCGTTCGAGGACGGCCACCGCGCGATCGAGGTCGAAAGCCTGGGACGTCACCGGCGGGCTACCAACTCCAGAACCGCCCTGGCGCCATGGCCTCGATTCCCTCGAAGGTGGCCTCCTTGGCCATCAGGTGCCCCAGCGCCACCGCGGTGATCCCGGCGAGCAGGATCCCGTTCCGGCCGTAGCCGGTGGCGTACCAGAGATTGGGGAGCGTCGGTTCAGCCCCGAAGATCGGGAGGCCGTCCGGCGTGGCGGGCCGGAGGCCGGCCATCCGCTCGACCACCCGCGTATCGGCCAGGGCGGGGATCAGGCTCTCCGACGTGGCCCGGAGTTCCGCCTCACCCCGATCGGTGACGTCGGCCGAAAAGCCGGCGTGCTCCATGGTGGCGCCGCAATAGGCGTGGCCGTTCCGCTCGAGGACGTAGCCGTGGGATCCGAACACGATCCCTGGCGCGAGCTTGGCCGGCCACGGCCTGACGATGGCCTGTCCCCGAACCGGTTCCACCGACACCGGCCGCGGCAGTCCGGCCAAACGGCCGGTCCACGCGCCCGCGGCCAGGACGACGTGAGCGCCCCGATAGGTGCCCTTTTCCGCTTGAACGCCGGTGAGTCGACCGCCCTCGATCAGCAGCCCCGTCACCGCATCGGCGACGAACTGGCCGCCCCGCCGCGCC
>JAEUJH010000942.1 GCA_016794825.1 Gemmatimonadota bacterium | reverse complement strand
CCGATTACACGCGCGATGCCGGCCGCCGGTCCACGCAGCCCTCAGCGCCGCGCACGTGGTTCACATCATTTGTGATCGGGAGGTGGGTCCGGCGGCCTAACGACTTAGTCTTAACTGGCGGGCGCTGCACCGGAACGGCGCGGCCGCCCCTGCCACCCCCCAACTGGGGGGCGCGGCCGCGACCCCGCAAGCGGGGCCATTCGCGCCCGTCCAGTTCAAGACTGGGTTGGGCAGCGCCAGGTGCACCGAACGACGGCCAGCAAGAGCCATAAGGATGCGCCCATCCCTACCGCGGTGTTGGGATTCGGTCGGTGTCTGCGAGCTCGCGCGGCGCGGGCGGTGCGGCCAGGTGCCGCACGTTCCTGTCGAGGAGGAGCTGCTCGGTTGCATCAAGCCGCTCGACGATCTCGCCGAGCTGTTGCCGCAATGTCGCGAGCTCCGTCAGTAGCTGTTCATTGACGGCAGCGTCTTGGCGCCGGGCCTGGAGATAGCGTAGCAGCGCCCGCCCGAGTGGGCTCCAGGACACGACCGCCGCAACGGCGCCCGCGCCCAGAATCCAGGGGAACACCGCGAGTAGTTTGTAAAGGACTTGGTAGAGCCACCAAGTGAGACCCACGCTACCTCCGGGCTCAGGGATAAGAGTTGGTTGCCTGACGGCGCAAGCACCCGAAGGCAGGCCGCGTCACTTGGGGCCAGATGGCGCTGCCCAACTAGTATTGGGTCGCGAATGGCAAGGATAATCCGGCACCCCTGCAATCAGTATCCCCGGTCCGCCCGCCCATTCGCGAAGTCCAGCGTGGCATGGAGCATAAATCGGAACTGCTGCACTCTCCGAGCGAGAATCCCGTCCCGGCGAACCCACTCGGCAGGCTCTGCCCCCGATCCCGGACCTCCATCCCGGCTTCCGCGCCGATTTGGCCTGCAGAACCCGCAGGAATCGCGTTTCTTGGCGGCCCTGTAATCAGCCTTTCCGTTTTGGGCTGCGCTAGCCCCCCCCCAAAAAAAGGGGGGCTGCACAGTACCCCTCGGCCACCGAACCCCATCTCCGGGGCTCAAGCCTGCTTCACCGCGCCGCCCGGGTCCTCCTCCAACGCCTGATGGTCCGTCACCACCCGCCGAAAACGAATCTCCACCCATCCAAGCCGTCGCTCCGGCCAGAAACCTCCTGTTTCGATCCGTGACGCTCTATCACGACTCCGGCGACCCGGATCCACCGGATCGCAGACCCGATCGCCGCTCCGCCGACCTCCGTCACCCTCTCCGCAGACCCCGTGGCCCAGGCGCGAAACCGTAGCGCCGTCGCCGAGGGTCCCGTCGCGATCGCGGAGCGGCGCTTCTTCGTCGCCGAAAGGTATGTCTCCGCCGTCCCAACCTCGTTCGCCGGGGTGCCGACCTGCTTCTCCGACCAGTCGGGTCGCGTCTCCCCCCCCCGAACCCGATCACGGTGCCGGCGCGGTCCATCACGCACCGACCAATCGCCTTCACCTGTCCCCGAATTGGTTTCTCCCTGTCTCCAGACGAGGACACTCCCCCCCGGTGCGCGACCGTCGGCGCCATCGAGCGTTCGTCCGGCTGTTGCGCCTTAGCGCCGGCGCCGCAACGACTTCCAACCTCGCAGCCCGGTGCGCGCGCCCGGATGGAGCATTTTGGCCCATTCCTGGCGTCCCCGGCTCTCAACCGGCTGTCGAGAGCCGGCCAGCAGGTCAACCCACCCCGCAGGGCCGCGCTCGAACCGCTGCACGCGCGGGGGCACGCAGAGAGGA
Source organism: Gemmatimonadota bacterium (assembly GCA_016794825.1). GTDB lineage: Bacteria > Gemmatimonadota > Gemmatimonadetes > Gemmatimonadales > GWC2-71-9 > SHZU01. The sequence continues at coordinate 3,393 of JAEUJH010000942.1, read as the reverse complement.
GGAAGTACCATGCAACGCAACGTTGGCAGCAAGCTGGAGATGGCGGTTCGCGTCCGGGGCTTCGTCCGGGCGCACCCCTTCTCCGACCCCACCCACGCCGCCCTCGGCGCCCGCCTCGAGGAGGCGGTCACCAAGGCCCAGGCGCTCGCGGTGCGGGAGCAGACCGGCCGGCTCGACGCCGGCGCGGCGGTTCGTCACCGGCGCGAACTCCGCCGGTACCTGCAGCGGGAACTGATCCGGTACGTCTCCCGGGTCGGCGGGGTGGCCTCCAAGGACCATCCGGAATTGATCGGGCGGTTCGTGGCGCCCCGCGCGCAGATGCGGAGCGCCACGTTCCTGGCCCGCGCCTGGGACCTGCTCGAAGCGGCCAAGACCCACCGGGAATTGCTGGCTGCCCACGGTCTGGCCGCCACTCAGGTCGACGACCTCGCCACGGCCCTGAACCGCTACGAGGCGGCCACCGATCGGGCCGACGCCGGCCGGCGGGCGCACGTCGGGGCCCGCGCCGAACTGCTGAGCATCATGGCGGATCTCGGCGAACTGGTGCGGCTGCTCGATACGCTGAACCAGATGCGATTCCGCGATGATCCGGATCTCAGGGCGGCATGGGACAGCGCCCGGAACCAGGTCGTCGCGCGGCCCCAACCGGAGGAGCCGCTCGCGGGTCCCACCCCCGCACCTCCGGGCGCCGAGCCGCCACTCGGCAAGGCGGCGTGACGGTCGGCGGCCGCGTCGGGAGCGGTCGATGGCAGTTTGCTGGGTCCCGGTGGAAAGACGGGCGGGGTGCTCCTCGGCGCTCCGCCCGTCGTCGTTGTCCGGCGACAACACCTGTCGGAACCCCCGACGGCGGGGTAGACTACTACGTTACCGTCGGCGTCGGGCTCGGAATCTGGATTCGGTATTTCACGATCCCCGTGCCGAGGTACGCCGCCGCAACGACGGAGGAACGACATGCCCGTCTTTCTTCGAGCGCTGATGACGTGTGCCGCAGCGGCTATGGTGATCGGGTGCGATGCGGCGGGCCCGTCGTGGGGTCCTGTCGACCTCGAGATCCTCGACTACAGCCCGTTCGCCGTGGGTGAGGAGATTCCGCCTCCGTCGGTCCTCATCGAGCGGCAAGGCGTTACCGTCATGGGGACGTTCGCGACCTCCCAGCTCGGATTGAACGTCGAGGGCGGCCACCGGTTCCCTGGTCCGGGGCAACTGACCCTCGAGATCCGGGCGCTCCCGGGGAGTGGCGGCAGGTTGGACACCATTTCCAAATTCCGGTTCCGCGCCCACATCAGGAGCATTCCGGCAGGCCAGTACCGCTTCCGCCTGGTCTACCACGTCCTGGACTCCCGTGATGTCCGGTTCACGACGCTCGACACGACGATCGTCGTTCATTGAACCCCAACCGCGCTGCTCGGCCGCGACGCGCTTCAGTGTCGATCTGCGGCCGCGAAGAAGCCCAGCGCGCGGGCCAGACTGGGCGCCCCCGTCTGCACGTGACTCGCCTCCGGCACGATCCACGTCTCGAGTTCGAGCCCTGGATAGCGCCGCGCGGACAGCTTCTCGGCCAACCGAACCGTGTTGCCGGCGATCCCGAAGGGATCGAGGATCTCGCGCTCGCCCGCCGACAGGAATACTCGCGCCCGGAGGTCGGCGTGCCGCGCCGCCCAGGCCGCCTCCAGCCGAAAGAGACCCTGGTCGGTCATGCCCGGGCTCACGATCACGTAGTCGGCAAAGAGATCGGGTCGAGTCAGCAGGGTGTAACATCCGAATGTCCCCCCGGCCGACTGGCCAAAGAGGATCCGGCGCGCGGGGTCGACGCGATAGGTCCGCTCGAGGAACGGGAACAGCTCGTTGGCCAGGATGTCCTGCAGGGTCGCCGCGCCGCCATAGCGGGGTTCGGCCCCCGTCACCTCCTTGACCCGCGCCAGGTACGCCACCGTTTCCGGGGCGTACTCGGCCGGATTCCCCTCGGGCATGTACTCGAAGTTGCGGCGGAACGGGTTCGTCAGCCGATCGGGCAGCGCGATGCCAACCACGATCACCTCCGCCACCCGCGGAGTCGCGTAGCCCAGCGGCAACCGCGCCCACAGGGCCTCGATCGTCGCCGTTTCGTGCGTCGTGCCGAACATCAGATCCGCGTCCAGCACCAGCAGGATCGGGTACCGCGCGGTGCTCTGGTGGTAGCTCGGCGGGAGGCCCACCCGAACCTCGTAGTCGCTGCCGTTGGCATCGGCCCGAAAGTCGTAACACTCGACCAACGGGTCGGCCAGGGGTCGGGGGCCGTGTGCGGGCATTTGGAGCCTGTCGTCGGGGTTGAACGGGATCGTTCGGGAATCTAGCCGGGACCGAGATCCTCACGCCGGGACGGGATCCACCGACCCGGGGGCGTCCTGGCGGCGAGCATGGCGTTCGCCACGCGCCCGCGTCAGCCGGCGGGACGCTACGGAGGAGTCTGCGTTCTGCTGACCGCGACTCCCCGCTTCCAGACGCCGACGATTCGTCTCGTCGCGACGATGTCGAGCGATGGATCGCCGTCGACGAGGAGCAGGTCGGCGCGGAGGCCGGCGCGGACCGACCCCCGGTCGCGCAGGCGGAAAGCGGCCGCCGCGCGGCTCGTCGCCGCCGCCAGGGCGTCGACCGGGGAGAGGCCGGCGGCAACCAACCGGGCGATCTCGACATGCATCGACGCTCCATAGGCGATTCCCGGCACCGGCGCGTCGGTTCCCGTCACGAGAGGGACGCCCGCCTGGACGAGGCTCCGGAGCGCCGCGTCGGTCTCGGAACACCCCGCCATTGCCGGCCGGGGTGGGAGCGATCGGGTCAGGCCCTGCCGTGATGCTTGATCGAGGTAGGCCGCGAGCCGTCGAAGACCCGGGCATTCGTGATCACGAAGGCCGAGGGTTGCTGGAACGCCAGCAGCAGGACCGCACGCCAGGTCGTCGGAGTCATGGTAGCCGGGTGGTGGGTGGACACCGTTAGACCCACGGAGGCTGGCCAGGGTTGCGTTGACGGGCTGGCCGGCGACGGCGCCGAGGCGCTCAGCGCATCCGGCCGTACTTCCGGAGCGCCGCCACCACCCGGTCGCCGGGCAGGCCGTGGGCCCGGATCCCGTCCGCTCCGGTCGTCGTCTCGGCCGCAAGCATGGCGTTCACCACCGCCTCCTCGGTCGCGTCGATCGTGGCCCGGAAGAAGCCATCGATCTTCTCGTTGGCGAGCATCTTGATCTGGGAGATCGCCGGAACCTGCCCAACATAGTTGGCGGCCCCGGCGTCCTCGCGATTGGCGGTCGAGAACGCCAGAAACAGATCGCCCGACCCGTTGGCGGCCCAGCTCCCCAGCCGGCCGAGTCCCATGCCGACCCGCCGGACGATCCGCTCCAGCTGATGGGGCAGGAGCGGG
>JAEUJH010000941.1 GCA_016794825.1 Gemmatimonadota bacterium | reverse complement strand
ACGCCGCCACCCAGCTGGCGCGCGACAACACCTTCATGATCATCGCGCCCACGGCGCACTGTCAGATGGGCCGGGTCGAGACCGAGCACACGGTCGTCGGCGAACGCGACATGGGTGACGCCCGGTTCGACTACACCGGGTTCCTGCTCCGCTGGTACGATCGCTGGCTCAAGGGTATCGACAACGGGATCGAGAAGGAGCCGCGGGTCCGTTCGTACGACATGGGGGCCAAGACCTGGCGGACGTTCGACACCTGGCCGCCGAAGGACGCGATCCGGCGGACCTACTTCCTCGAGAGCGACGGCGGGGCCAACACCGCGGCGGGCAACGGGCGGCTGACCCTGGTCAAGCCGAAGAAGGCCGGCCGCGACGCCTACACCTACGACCCGCGCAATCCGACGCCCAGCCTGGGCGGCCAGGTCTGCTGTTTCAACGCGGCGGTGCCGGGATCGTTCGACCAGGCGCCGATGCAGGCGCGGCCCGACGTGCTGGTCTACACCTCGGAGACCCTGGCGGCGCCGGTGAACGTGACGGGGCCGGTGACGGTGAGGCTCTATCTGTCGTCGGACGTCAAGGACACGGACCTGATGGTCAAGCTGGTCGACGTCCATCCCGACGGCAAAGCGTACAACCTCGACGAGCAGGCCCTCCGGGTCCGGTGGCGGGAGGGGTGGGACGCACCGGTGTTCATGGAGCAGGGCAAGGTCTACAAGGTCGAGCTGCCGCCGCTGGTGACGAGCAACACCTTCCAGGCGGGGCATCGGATCCGGATCTCGATCGCCAGCTCGTCGTTCCCGGTGTACGAGCGGAACCTCAACACTGGCGGGCCCAACTACAACGAGAAGGATCCGATCGTGGCCCACAACGTGATCCACCACGGGCCCGCCCACCCGTCGGCGGTGGTGCTCTCGGTCGTCCCCGCCGCCGGACGCGCTACCGGAGCCGCACCGCGGTAAACGGGAGTCGGAGCACCCCGGGATTGCCGTCGATCGGTACCTCGCCGGTCTTCTCGTCGACGCCCCACCCGTACACCTCGATCGTGCCCGTCATGCTGGCCCCCGAGCGGGTCGCGGAGAACCGAATCAGGTCCCGCGGCCCGTTCTGGGTGCCAGCGTTCTCGATCGCCCGCGGAATGAGCCCACCGTGCACGAACTGCGCGGTCATCGTTCCCGAACCCAGGTCGTCCGTCGACTGGGCCCACCGCGATTCCCCGAACCCCGCGAAGTAGGGCCCGACCGCATACGTCACCGTGGGCTGCACGCCGAGCGAAAACTGAAACTCGCCGGGAAAGCTGGCGCTCGACGGGGGGCAGCAATTGCCAGGACTCCAGAGGGCGTTCGGAAGCACCCGCAGGCGGAGGACCGTCCCTCCACTCGCCTCCGACTCGATGGCGATCAGTCCGGAGCCCGGCGCGGCCAGGAGCCGCGCCATCATGGGATAGAACGGGTCACCGTCACCCGTATCCGTGTCAAGGACGTCGTCGGGATCCGAGATCGAGGTGATCTGCCAGAACGGGAGCGCACTGCCCTCGATCGGGATGGAGTCGCGGGCAATCGGGCGTTTGCTGCCCTTCTCGTGGGCGATGATGAGGAGCTTGCCCTTCGTGCCCGCCTTCAGATTCCGGGTATGCGCGGCCGTCGTCGTGGCCACGCTATCCCGCCCGGCGTCGGTCCGGAGGACCCAGCTGTAGGTCGTGCCGGACGGCAACGGTTGCGAGGGGTTCAACGCGACGTTGATCGTGGTGTCCTTCGAGAAGGCCACGCTGCCGGGCGTCGGCCGGAGGGACGCGCGTCGGTAGTCGACGGTTTGCCAATCGAGCCAACCGGCAAAGAAGGTGCCCGACGCGGGCTGGGGGAGGTAGACCGCGTGGCCGGTGCGAGTGGGCACCGCGTCGGACCCCACCGAATCCCTCGACCAACGAACCGTGGCGAGGGCCCCCGCCGTGAAGGGGGCCGAGGTGCCGGCCACGATGCGCGCCATCTGGAAGACCTGCGGATGGGGCGCCGTTGCCGGAATGCCGGGCGGCCGAAAGCCGAAGTCGGGGCACGCGCCGCACTCCCACCAGTGGATCAGCCGGTCGTCGAGAAAGATGCCCTGGGGGTCGAGTTCGCCCTGGTCCCAATGAAGGCTGGGCGTCGGCCAGCCTTCCGCGTCGCCGACGGTTTCGGCGAGGACTTTCGGATACTGATCCGCGAGCGCGGGGCCGTCGATCAGGGGCCGATGGAGGAGCGGCCAGAGTGCCCGGACCTCGAAGCTGCCGCCGCGCCGAGTGGACACGGTGAAGGGATTCAAACCCACGCCCGGCGTGAAGGTGGCGGTGTAGGCGACCTCCGGGTCGTCGGGCACGACGATCTCGACCTCGTTCCCGCTGACCCGAGTGGCGATTCCGAGGCCGACCGGCGTCAGTGAGTCTTGTCCACCGATGACGACGTCGTAGAGGGCCACCGGCACCGGGCGGTCGTAGGTGGTGTAGAACAGCGCCCGGATGGCCTTGAAGAGGGTCTCCCCGTAGTCCGCGGGGTCATCCGTGGCCAACTCCTCCGCTTCGGCGATCGCCCGGGCGCCTCCCGTGGAGACCCCGATCGACGCGAGCGCCGCCCACCGGATCCCCACCCGGTTGCTCGCGGCCTGGTCGGCCTGGAGCCGGAACCGGCCGTAGAGCGGTCCGTCCGCCTTGCGATGCTCGAAATACCAAAGGGATGTGGCGACCATGCCATCCGTCGGATAGAACGCCTCGTCCGGTTGGGCCCCAGGGCCAGCCAGGAATGGCAGCGTCGCCACCGGACGGTTGTCGAAATCCCAATTGTCCTGACGGACCCGGAATTTCGAGTCGAAGGGCTTGTCGAAGACCTCGTCGGGACCCCCCACCAGGAGGAGATGCAGTGGGTCCTCATCGGCGCTGAGCGACGCGGCTCGGAATCCGGCCGGGGAGGTGCCGGGTCGAACCGGCGCCGCGGCACCGTCGAGCGTGGGGAGCGCGGCGACGACCGACCCGGCGCGGACCCCCAACGAAGGGAGCACGGTGAAACCCCCGGTGGCCGGGTTGAACGCCCCCACCATCAGCGTTCGGCCCGCGATCGGCGCCGGGGCTGGGAACCGGACCGTGGCCGGCCTCGCCAGTGACCCGACCGAGGCGGTGAGGGCCAACGCCGGCGTGGCGGCGGTGACCCCCGCCGGGAGCGGTATTCCGGCGGTCGAGGCAATGCCCATGGTGATCGATGCCGCCGTGGGGACCGCGCCGCTGGGGAAGGTGATCGTCAGGCCATGGAGCGGGGAGCCCGGCTGGTTCACGCTCAGGACACCGCCGCCGACCGCCACGGTACCCGTGCCGATCTGGGTGGTGGGAATCCTCGAAAGCGCCCGAATCCTGGCTGGGGCGACGCCGGCGACCGTCGCCACCAGAACCTGGGGACCCTCGGCGGCCCCGACCGTCCACGAACCTGGCGTGGCGATGCCCGAGGCATTGGTGGTCGCCGTGGGGCTCCCGACCGTTCCTCCCCCGGAGTCGATGGCGAAATTGACCGTCACGTTGGGGATGGGCGTCCCGTTGCTGCTTCGGACCGTGACGGCGGGCGGGGTCGCCACGGCGGTGCCTGGGGCGGCCTGTTGACCGTCCCCGGCGCTGACCTCGACCACGGAGGGGGTCGGCGGGGGCGGGGCCGGCGGCGGGGGCGGTTCAGGCGGGGTCGACCCGCCGCAGGCGGCAAGCACGATG
>JAEUJH010000919.1 GCA_016794825.1 Gemmatimonadota bacterium | reverse complement strand
GCCATGGTGGCTCACGAACTCCACCACGCCAAGCGGCACCGGGACCCCGGGTACGGCGGCACCCTGCTCGAGGCGATGGTGTCGGAGGGACTGGCGGATCGGTTTTCGATGGAACTGCTCGAGATCGGCGAGCGGCCCTGGAGCACGGCGTTGAACGGGGGTGCCCTGACCCAGTGGCTGGACCAGGCCCGGGCCCAGTTCGATTCCCGGAACTACAGCCACGCGGATTGGTTCTTCGGATCGGGGTCGATTCCGCTCTGGGCGGGGTACTCGATCGGCTATCGCCTCGTGACCGACTACCTCACCGCCAAGCCGGGCGAGAGCGCGGCTCGGCTGGTCGCCGAGCCTGCGGCGACGTTCCGGCCCTCAACCGCGGGGCAGTCGATCGCGGTATCCGCGGCTCATCGGTAGCTCGACGCCGCCGCGGACCACCACCCGGTATTCCCCATTGTCCTGGAGGCGAAGCTCCTCCACCCGATCAAGCTGAACGATCGCTGAACGGTGAATCCGGGCGAACCGGGCCGGGTCGAGCTGCTTCTCGAACTGACCGATCGGGGCCCGAATCAGGTGGTAGGAGGGCCCGACGTGGAGACGCAAGTAGTTTCCGCTCGCCTCGATCCAGTCGATCTCCTCGACCTTGACGAACACGGTCCGACGACCGAGTGACACCGCCACCCGGGTCAGATACCCCGTCCCACCCCCTTCCAGCCGATCGATCAGCCGCCGGACCTCGGCGCTCAATTCCTCCGCCCGGCCGGCGGCCAGCATGGCCCGCGCGCGCTCGAGCGCCTTGCCGAGGCGCTGCTCGTCGAACGGCTTGAGGAGATAGTCGACGGCCGCGGCCTCGAACGCGCGCACGGCGTGTTGGGCATGCGCCGTCACGAAGATGATGGCCGGCGCCGGCGTGACTTCGAGGCATTCGAGCACCTGGAATCCATCGAAACCCGGCATCTGGATGTCGAGGAATACGAGTTCGGGTTTTTCGGCCCGGATCACCCGGATGGCCTCGTCGGCATCCTCGCAATCCGCGACGACCTGGACGTCGTCGTGGTCCTTGAGAAGCGACCGGAGCCGAGCCCGTGACAGGGGCTCGTCGTCGACGATGATCACTCGCATCCCGTCTCCATCGGCACCAGGGCCGACCCGGTGGCGCTCCGGGGAGGTTCGAAGGGGATCAGCACGGTCGTCACCGCGCCTCCCCCGGGCGCGGGTTCGAGGGTCAGCGAGAAATCATCCTGGAACATCGCCGCCAGCCGGGCGCGGGTGTTGCCGAGGCCGGTCCGTTCCCTGGTCGGCCCGGGGCCGACGCCGCGCCCGTCGTCCCGAACCTCGAGACGAAGGCGGCCGGCATCCATCCGGGCACTGATCCGGATCATCCCGTTTCCCGGGCGGGACCCCACCCCATGAGTCACCGCGTTCTCGACCAGGGGCTGCAGCAGCAGGGTTGGCACCCGGGCACCGATCGTCTCGGGGGCCACGGCCAGCTCGACCACCAGCCGCGGCCCGAATCGCATTCGCTGGATGTCGAGGTAGAGGTCGAGCCGCTCCAGTTCCTCGCCGAGGGCAAGCTCACCGCCGTCGTCGGTTTCGAGGGTGACGCGGAGCAGGTCGCTGAGCCGGAGCAGCATCCCCTCGGCCCGTTTCGGGTCGTCTCGAACCAACGCGGCGATGCCGTTCAGGGTGTTGAAGAGGAAGTGAGGCTCCAGCTCCCGAGTCAGCGCCGCCAGCCGGGCCCGGGCCAACAGGGCCTCGAGCCGCGCCGCTCGATCGCGGCGAAGTCGATCGCGATGCCCTCGCTGGATGAGGGCATGGGCGGCGACCGCGAACCAGTAGTTGAAGAAATCACCGGCGGCAAACCGCCAGATCGTGGCTCCCGGATCGACGGGCTGACCGGCCACGCCCGCCAACAGCACCACGAGCGGACGGGTCAGGGCGGCATGGGCCGTACTGGCGATGGCCCCGATGACGAGGTAGGACGCGGCCACCCCGACCCGCCCACCGGGAATCGACCTGACCCGGTCGAGGGCCAGAAACAGCACCGGCGTCAGCGCGACCCACACCGCCCCGTCGGCCAGAAATCCCGCCACAGCAAGCCAGCGCGGGGCGCCGTTGCCGCCGCCGCTCATGAACGCCCCAGCCGAAACGAGCGAGAGCCCAAGCCAGGCCGAGCCGACAGCCACCCACTCCCGTCGGGTCGCGGTGGAAAAGACCGGAGGGAGCGCCTCTCGATCGGCCGCCGGTACTGGTGGAACGGGTGCCGCCACATGCCCTCCCGGAATCCGCTGGTCCGGATTCAACCAAGTCGGAAAGGTATCGCCCGGCACCCCCCAGCGGGACGAATCACCTAGTCCGGGGATGAAGACCCAGGCCCCGGGGATGGGCTCCCCGACGGCGAGCCCCCGCCGCCGAACCTCCGTCGCCAGCCACTCGATCCCAGGCTCGGTGGGGTTCATCCCAACGGGGGATGCGCACGCTGGCCCCGCTCGCCATCGTGGCGCCGAGCGTTCGACCGCGACCCCGACCCTGGAGGACAAACGATGCGATCACCCCTGCTGCTGTTCCTGCTGCTGCTCACCGGCTGTGACTGGGATTTCGGGACCGGGCCGTCGGGCCGCGGGTCCCGATTCGTGTCGGTCGCTCCCGGGGTGAGCCTCGAGTACGTCGACCACGGCGGCAGCGGCTCGCCCGTCGTGCTCCTGGCCGGCCTCGGCAACACGGCGCACGTCTACGACGGATTCGCCGAGCGATTGACCGGTCGTCATCGGGTCATCGCCGTCACCCGCCGCGGGTATGGCCGGTCGAGCCGGCCTCCCGCCGGATACGATCTGGAAACGCTGACGAGCGACCTGCTGGCCGTGCTCGATCGGCTGGGGCTCGACCGCGTCGAC
>JAEUJH010000901.1 GCA_016794825.1 Gemmatimonadota bacterium | reverse complement strand
CTCGAGAAGGTTACCGGCCGGTCGATGCCGGAGGCGGTCCGGGACCTGATCGGGTTCGAGCGGCTGGGCATCAAGTACACCTACTTCGAGACCCTCGACTCGGTCCCGGCCGGGACGCCGCCCAAGGCGCATCAGTATCTCGACTCGCTCGACGCCACCAACTTCGATGCCTCGGTCGATCTTTACGGCGGGGGCGGGCTCGTCTCCAATCTGGAGGAGATGGCGCGGTTCTATCGGGCGCTGGTGCGCGGCGAAGTCTTCACCAAGCGGGAGACACTCGACTCGATGCTGGTGATGTCGCCGCAGAGCCAGAAGGAGCGGCCCGGCGGGTACGGGATGGGGATCGCGAGCGGGACGACGGACGGCGTCGTCTGCTACGGTCACGGAGGATTCTGGGGGACCGCGGCGCGGCACTGTCCGTCGATCGATCTCACCGTCACCGCCGCGGTCAACCACACGTCGGACGCATCCCTCCGCCGGGTGACGGAAGAGGCCATTCGACTCGCGATCGCGGCGATCGCGGCCGCCAAGTAGCGATCATCGGAAGGTTCAACGGGAGCGATCGACATGGATGCCAAGGCGCTGTATCGCGACGCGCTGGTGTGGGACATGGTCTTCATCTACGAGCCCGAGATGGGGAACGGGGCCAACCTGTTCGACCGGTATCGGGCCGCGGGAGTGAACTTCGTCTCGGTCCATCCGGCCGGCGACCGTCACAACGTGGGCGACGCGATCAAGCGCCTGGCCCGGTGCCGGACCGACATCAAGGCGCATCCGAACGCGGTGCTGGTCGAATCGGTGGACGACATCCTGGCGGCGCGGGCGGCGGGCAAGCTGGCCGTCGGCATCCACCTGGAGGGGTTCCGCTGTCTCGAGCGCGATCTCAACCTGATCGAGACCTACTATCAGCTCGGGGTCCGGTTCGTCCATCCGATCTTCAACCTGATCAGCGAAATCGGCGGCGGCTGCGCCGATCGGTACGACATCGGGCTCACCAAGCTCGGCGTCCGGATGGTGGCGGAGATGAACCGGGTCGGGATGCTGGTCGACGGCGCCCACGCCGGCTATCGAGCCACGCTCGACATGATGGAGGTCTCGACCGACCCGGTCATCTTCTCCCACCTGGCCTGCTATGGCGTCCATCCGCACATGCGGAACGTCCGCGACGACCAGATCCGGACCTGCGCCGACAAGGGCGGCGTGATCGGGATCACCGGTGGCGGCTTCTATCTTGGCGCGGTGACGCCGGAGCGGTACTTCCAGCACCTCGACTACGTCGCGCAGATGGTCGGGCATGAGCACGTCGGCGTCGGTCTCGACTATCTCGACAACGTGGCGCCCCTGGCGGCGTTCATCGAGGCCCGCCCGGACGAGTGGCCCGGCAAGGAACAGGGTGCCTGGGAGCCGATGGCCTTCTTCCCCCCAGATCGGCTCGGCGACGTGACCGAGCTGATGCTCAAGCACGGCTACACCGACGCCCAGGTTCGCGGCATCCTGGGCGAGAACTGGCTCCGGATCTGCCGTCAGGTCTGGAAGTGACGCCGGGAGCCACCGCCGTCGTCCTCTCCGACCGGGATCGCGCCCTGCTCGACGGGCAGGGTGGCCCGGCCGCGCGGATCGCGGCGGGAGTCGTGGTCCGGATGGCGGAGGTGAGTGGCGCCACGCGGCTGATGGACATCTCCGCCGCCCACATCGACTCGAGCATCTACCTGGGCGACGCGACCCTGGAGTTTGCCGAGCGGCTGGCCGACGCGGGCGGCCGGGTGGCCGTGCCGTCGACCCTCAACGTGAGCGGGCTCGACGAACATCACTGGCGCGACTCGGCGGTCCCGCCGGAGTGGGCGGCCAAGGCCCACCGGCAGATGGTGGCCTATCAACGGATGGGGTGCGTCACCACCTGGACCTGCGCGCCGTATCAGACCCGCCACAAGCCCGTCTTCGGGCAGCAGATCGCCTGGGGAGAATCGAACGCGATCTGCTTTGCCAACTCGGTCATCGGAGCGCGGACCGAACGCTATCCCGACCTCTTCGACATCTGCGCGGCCATCACGGGTCGGGTTCCGGAGGCGGGGCTCCACCTGGAGGAGAATCGGGGCGGCCAGGATCTGTTCCGGCTGGTCGACGTGCCCCGCGCCTGGCAGGAGGACGACACCTTCTATCCGGTGCTCGGCCATCTGATCGGGAAGATCGCGGGCGACCGGATTCCCGTGGTCGTGGGGCTCGAGGCGCAGCCGACCGAGGATCAACTCAAGGCGCTCTGCGCGGCGTCCGCCTCTTCGGGGGCCGTGGCGCTGCTCCACCTGGTGGGTGTGACGCCCGAGGCGCCGACGCTGGCCGCGGCGCTGCGCGGAAAGGGGGCCGAGCGGACCTTTGCGATCGGGCGGGAGGAACTCCGGGCGGCGCGCCGGGAGTTGTCGACCTCGGCGGGTGAGCGGCTCGACCTGGTGGTGCTGGGCAGTCCCCACTTTTCGGTGGCGGAGTTCCGGGCCCTGGCCCCGCTGCTGCAGGGCCGGCGACGACATCCGGGCACGGGTTTGGTGGTCACCACCAGCCGGATCATGGCCGCCTTGGCCAAGGACGACGGGCTGCTCGACGCGCTGGAGTCGTTCGGCGGCACGGTCACCGTCGACACCTGCGTCCTGGCCACGCCGATGCTCCGGCCCGAGGTCAAGGTGCTGATGACCAACTCCGCCAAGTACGCCTACTATTC
>JAEUJH010000844.1 GCA_016794825.1 Gemmatimonadota bacterium | reverse complement strand
CGGGTCGGCGGCGGGCCGGTCCACGTCGTCGGCCTCTCGCTCGGCGGGATGGTGGCCTTCCAGTTGGCCGTCGACGATCCCGCGCTGGTCCGAACCCTGACCATCGTCAACAGCGGCCCCGAGGTCGTTCCCCGCAACCTCACCGAACGGTTCGCGCTGTCGAGCCGGGTCTTCATCGTGAAGTGGTTCGGCCTCGAGCGCATGGGTCGGATCCTGGCTCCCCGCCTCTTCCCGGGCCCCGACCGGGCCAGCGACCGCGATCGCTTCCTGACCCAGTTCCTGGCCAACGACCGGGACGCCTATCTCGCCAGCCTGCGGGCCATCATCGGCTGGCGGGTCACCCCGCGGATCGGCCGGATCACCGCCCCCACGCTGGTGGTGGCCTCCGAGCTGGACTACACCCCGCCGGAACGGAAAGAGGAGTACGTCCGGCTGATGCCTAACGCCAAGCTCGTGGTGGTGCCCGACGCCCATCACGCCCTCCCGATGGAGGATCCCGAGACCTTCAACGCGGTGCTGGCCGAGTTCCTGGACGTCCACGGGAACCAGCCGGGCACCGGAGGAGTCGCTCCATGAGATGGTGGACCGGCGCGGTCATGCTCGTCCTGGCCGGCGGCCCCGGAACCCCCGCGGTCCCGGGCCCCGATTACGAGGTGTACGCGATCCAGTATGCCCAGCTCAAGGGCTTTCCGGCCAATGCCCTGGTGCTCGGCGCCGAGGCGAGCCGCAAGGTCGATCTCTCGATGATGGTCTGGCTCCTCCGGGGCGAGGGCCGGGTCATCCTGGTCGACGCCGGCTTCTACCGGCAGCAGTTCCTCGACGCCTGGAAGGTGGTCGACTTCGTGAAGCCGAGCGACGCGGTCGCCCGGTTCGGGGTCAAGCCGGAGCAGGTCACCGACGTCGTCATCACCCACCTCCACTGGGATCATGCCGACGGCGCCGACCTCTTCCCTAACGCCCGGGTCTGGGTCCAGCGCGACGAGTTCGAGCACTACCGGAAGCCCGAGAATCTGGCCCGGAGCGGCGTGTTCCCCGACGACATCGCCATGTTCGAGAAGATCGAACGGGAAGGCCGGCTCCATCTGGTTCCCGGCGATTCCCAGACGATTGCCCGCGGCGTGACCGTCTTTACCGGCGGACGGCATACTCGCGAGTCGCAGTACCTGACCGCGTGGACCCGGGAGGGCCTGGCGGTGATCGCGTCGGACAACGTGTACCTCTACGAGAACATCGCCCGGCACCGACCGATCGCGGCCACCTGGGACACGGTGTCCAACCTGGCGGCGCAGGACCGGATGATCCGGATGGCCGGTGGCGACCGGTTGGTCGTCCCGGGCCACGATCCCGCGGTGTTCAAGCGGTTCAAGGTGACGGCCCCGGGGGTCGCCCGGATCGAGTAGGCCCGGCCGGGGGCCCCGCCCCGGGTTTGGCCGGGTTGGCGCCGATTCTTCGCGTTGTCGGGAACAGGGATCCCTCTTCCGACACCGTGAGCGCGCCATGTTCCGACCGTTCCTTCTCCTCGGCCTCGTCGCCCTCGCCTCCTGCGGCGGTGGCAGTACCGGTCCCAACCCCCCGCCGCCCCCGCCGCCGCCGCCCCCGCCCACGGTGTCGGTGGCCCCGCCCACCCTGACCCTGACGGTTGGCGAAACCGGCCAGCTCAACGCGACGGTGACCGGGTCATCGGCCTCGGTGGCCTGGAGCAGTTCGGCCACCGGCGTGGCCACCGTCAGTCAGGCCGGCCTGGTGACCGCCGTCGGCGTGGGCACCGCGACCATCACCGCCAGCCTGACCGGCCAGTCCAACATCCAGGGGACGGCGACCGTCACGGTCAACGCGCCACCCGTCGCCATCGGGGTCACCGGGATTACCCAGAACGGCCAAGCCGTCACCCTCACCGACGTCAAGAAGACCATCACCTTCGCGGTCGACCTGACCGTGCCGGCCACCTTCAACGGATCCGCGCGGGTGTTGCTCGGCACCAAGGTCGCCGGGTCGGTCCCGATCGTGAACGGGGTGGCGGCCAGCCCGGGAGCCACCGCGGTCGGTGCCGCCGCCCCGGCGCTCGGGGCCGCCTCGATTGCGGTGGCCACCACGCCAGTCGACGTCGTCGGCGGTGAAGTCATCGAGCGCTTCCAGAACGGCGACGTGGCGTCGGTCCTTCAGGTGCTCGACGCCAATCAGAACGTCGTCGCGACGACGCCCGGACCCGGCCTCCGCCTCAACAACGCCACCGCCGCCGTCGTTACATCGCTCAGCCTCCGCGGCCAGACCGCGGAGCGGGCCGGGCGGCTCTTCGCGACCGAGGCCGAGTTCCGGGTTGCCTCCGCCAACTATGGGCAGGGCGACATCTCGGCGATCTCGGCCGGCGAAATCGAGCGGGTCGAGGTGCTGACCGGGCCGGCGCAGAAGATCGTGTTCGGCGGGAACGCGGTGAGCGGCGTCATCGACGTGATCCTCCGCAACAACGTCGATCCCTCCAGCGGAGGCACCCGGAACGCCGGCGAAGGGACCTACCGCTTCCTCCGAGCCAACGCCACCATCGGCACCGTCACGGGGCCGATCGACATTCTCAACAACGACCCGCTCGCCGGGGTCAATCTCGTCAGGGCCGAGTGGAATTTGGACGCGCTGCCGCCCCGGATTCCATTCGACAAGACAACGCTCCAGTTGGGTTCGACCACCGCCTGGATCAACCAGGGTGACCCCTTGGCCGATCGGCTGGCTGCCGCGGGGCTGACGTGGACCGGGACCAATCCGACGGTGATCGACGAGGGAGCCGGCGGAGTGACCTGCGGGATCCACTATAGCACCAACGGGGTGAACTTCAGCTCGAACCCGATCCTGAAGGGCGGAGACATCGGCTTCGAAACGCCGAGCCCGACCCTCCGGCTCCGGCTCCAGTGCACCGACGCGCTGGGCCAGCTTCGGCTCCAGCCGGTGACCAATGGGATCACCACCAGCTCGCAGCAGATCGGGACCGACTTCACCAAGCCGATCCTGACCTTCCAGAACAACCGCGGAGCGGAGGTGGGTTTTGGGGCGTTCTCGGTCAATCCGACCCTCGGCCTGCCGCTCTTGTACTCGGCCACGGATCCAGGCGGTAGCGGTCTCGCCGCCACCGACCCGTATCGAGTGAAGGTCCTCCGTGGCTTCGACGGCGCCACCCCGCAGCAGGAGTGCTTCGGCGGCACCTTCCTGAACGACATGTGCATGGGACTGCCGTTTGCGCTCGATCGGTACGTGCCGGTGTTCGGCACCGGATCGTCCGAGTATCAGCTCAAGGTCGGGGTCAAGGATCGGGCCTTCAACTTCAGCGGC
>JAEUJH010000792.1 GCA_016794825.1 Gemmatimonadota bacterium | reverse complement strand
CTCGGAGGCCGCGACCGCCGGGGTTGCCGCCGCCGGGGGGATCGGGATCTCGCCGGTCGGCCGGACCGCGCGGTCCGGCGCGATCCGGGCCAGGGCCCGGCGGAAATCGGCGGCCGAGCGCCAGCGGTCGTTCCGCGACTTGCTCAGGGCTCGATCGAGGACCGCCTCGAGGTCGGCCGGCAGGTCGGGCACGTAGCGACTGACCGGCTCCGGCATCTGGTTGAGCTGGGCCATCAGCAGGGCGTAGTCGCTGTCGGCCTGGAACGCCTCCCGCCCGGTCAGCAGCTCGTAGAGCACCACACCTAACGAGTAGACGTCGGATCGGCCGTCGACTTCCTCGCCCCGGAGCTGTTCCGGCGACATGTACAGCGGGGTGCCCACGATCCGGCCGTACTCGGTGTGCCGGCTGGTGCCGGCCAGCCGCGCGATCCCGAAGTCCATGACCTTGAGCTGCCCGGACCGGGTCACCATCAGGTTGGCGGGCTTGAGGTCGCGGTGGACCACGCCCATGCCGTGGGCGTGATCGAGGGCGGCCAGGGTGTCGCGGGCCAGCCCCACGGCCTCCGACCACGGGAGCCGGCCCCGGCGCGCCAGGATCGCCTCGAGGGTCTGCCCGTCGACGAACTCGAGGACCATGTAGTACTGGCCGTCCTGCTGGAGCAGGCCGTACACGGTGGCGATGTTGGGGTGATTGAGTCGGGCCAGCGCCACCGCCTCGGTCCGGAACCGCTCGACCAGCGCCTGCTGTCGCGCCAGTTCCGGCCGAAGGACCTTGATGGCCACCTGGCGCTGGAGCATCGTGTCCTCGCCGCGGAACACGGCGCCCATCCCGCCTTCCCCGATCCGATCGAGGAGCCGATACTGCCCGATCCGGGTCATCGGACCTCCGCGCCGTCGGCGGGCGTCGCCAGTTCCATCGTCGGCGCGTCGTCCGACACGGCCAGCACGCCCACCGAGATGTTGTCGTGTCCGCCCCGGCTCCGGGCCAGCGCGATCAGATCGGCGCAGGCGTTCTCCGGACTCTGGCCGAGGACGAACTCGGTGAGTTCCTGGTCGGAGACCAGATCGTGGAGCCCGTCGGACGACACCAGGAACCGATCGGCGTGCCGCACGAACAGCGGCTGGGCCCAGCCGGCCACCTCGACCTCGGCGCGCGAGCCGAGGGCCCGGACAATCACGTTCCGGTCGGGATGCGACCGGGCGGCGTCCCGGTCGATGACGCCGCGCTTGACGAGGTCGAAGACCGCGCTGTGATCCTCGGTCATCTGGAGCGCGGCGCCGTCGCGGAAGAGATAGAGGCGGCTGTCGCCGACATGGGCGCAGTAGGCCCACCCCTGCCGGATGACGAGCGCGGTGCAGGTGGTGCCCATGCCGGCGCGGGTCGAGTCGGCCCGGGCGGCGTCGTGAATGGCGCGGTTGGCCAGCTTGAGCGCCCGGATCAGGGCCGCCTGGGGGTCGGCGTTGTCGACGCCGTAGCTCGAGACCACGGTCTCGACCGCGAGCCGACTCGCCACCTCACCGGCCGAGTGACCGCCCATTCCGTCCGCCACGACCAGGAGGACTCCGGCCCGCTCCCGTTCCGCGGGGTCGAGCGGGCGGGCGTAGGCGATCGCGTCCTCGTTGCTGTCGCGGACGCAGCCCGGATCGCTGGCCACCGAGATCACCATGCTGGTGGGGCCGCCGCCGACCGCCGCCATCTCGTTGGTGGGACGGAGCGGGGGTCCGCTCGGCGGGCCCTTCCTCCGTCGGGGTCCGAACGGCAACCAACCGAGGAGTCCGAGCAACGCGGCCCGGGTGGTGTCGGTCTCCTGCCGCATCGAGAAGGGCATGGCGGTCGTGTTCCAGGTCGGGGTGAACTCGACCGGTTCGTCGCGGTAGCCGTCGCGGACCAGCCGGAGCCGCACCGGAGTCCCGGGGATGATCCGGATCGCGGCCGGAGTCCGGCCGAGGAGGCTGTCGCCGCAGCGGAGCTCGCCCCAGCCGCCGATCACGTCGATCGTGAGTTCGCGGACGCTGTCGGACGGCGAGCTGGCGGTGGCAAGGCCGCAGGGATCGGGTCGAACGACGACCACCGATTCGCCCGGATCGTGGGGCGGCGGGGGCGGCGGGGGCTTCGGTCCGGGGGCGAGCGCCACGGCGATGGTGGCGACGGCCCCGATCGCGACGGCCGCGAGCGCCGCCCGACGGGTCAGGGGCGACCGACCGACCGCGCGAATCCGGGTGGCGAGCAGATCCCACCGCGACGGCGAGACCAGTCGGATCGGACCCGGAGGGAGCGTCTCCCGCCGGAGCCGGTCGGCGGTGCTCCGGACCCGGGCCAGGAGCGCCTCGATCGTCGGGATTCGTTCGGCCGGGTTGCGCTGGAGGCAGCCGGCGATCAGCGCGTCGACCGACTTGGGGAGCCCGGTGGCGATGGTCGACGCCGCGAAATACTCGGCCATGACGATCCGGCGCATCAGGTCGGTGACGCTGGTGGCCTCGAAGGGCAACCGGCCGGTCACCATCTCGTACAGGATCACGCCCAGCGCCCAGATGTCGCTCCGCTCGTCGGCGCCCTGCTGCGCGAGCTGCTCCGGCGCCATGTATTCGAGCGTGCCCACCACGTGGCCGGTGGCCGTGAGCTTGGGCGTCCCGGCCGAACGGGCCAGGCCGAAATCGAGCAGCTTGATCTGGCCCTGGTCGGTGAGCTTGACGTTGTTGGCTTTGAGATCGCGATGGACGATCCCGCGGCCGTGGAGGTATCCGACCGCGGCGCCGATCTGCTCGAACAGTCGGAGCGCCCGGTCGATGTCGATGCCGCCCTCGCGCCGGATCAGCTGATCGAGGGTTTCGCCGTCGACGTACTCCATCACGATGCAGGGGCGCCCGCCGAGTTCGAGGAAATCGTAGAGCGCCGCGACGTTGGGGTGGGACAGGCCGGCCTGGATCCGGGCTTCGTTGCGGAACCGCTCGAGCAGGCTCTCGGCCTGGCCCGGGGCGGCGAGCACCTTGATCGCGACCACTCGTCCCAGCTGGGGGTGCACGGCCCGATAGACCTCGCCCATGCCGCCGGCCCCCAGGAAATCCACCAGTCGATAGCTGCCGACCGAGGCGTTCAGGAAGGATCCGGCGGACATGGGCGTTTCGGCCTTTCCAATCGGGTCGTCGGGGCGCGGACTAGCGGAGCGCCGCGTTCTCGTCGATGCCGATCAGTTCCTTGGCGAACCGGATCGGCACCGCGAAGGTCACCCGCTCGCCGCTCTCGGGCCGGGCCCGCGAGGCGAAGAAGATCCCGATGACCTTGCCCTGCTCGTTGATGAGCGGGCCGCCGCTGTTGCCCGACCCGGTGGCCAGGATGTCGAGCTGATAGACGTCACCCCACGGCGAGTACGTCGGATCCTTGCCGTCGAGCGTGAGCGACCGGCCGGTGACGACCTTCGAGATCTGGCCGCTGGTCAGGGTCGGGTCGGGCACCTCCCGGACCTCGGGGCCCTTCTTGAACGCGTCCTTCGAGGCGACACCGGTGTAGGTCGCGGCCGAGATGCCGGGGTAACCCATCAGCGCCACCCGCATGCCGGGCTCGACCTTGGCGTCGAGATCGAGGTCGACCTTCGGAAGGTTCGACGCCGAGGCGATCTTGAGCAGCGCGACGTCGGCGCGATCCGACACCCGGGGCTGATCGTTGGTGCGGAACGGCGTGGTGTTGCCGCGGAAGAAGACGTTGAGGTAGTCGAGCCGGCCCTCGAACCCGCCCTGGAGCGAAGCCCCGCCCGTTTCCGAGGGAACCCAGTCGCCCGGCGCGTAGACGATGACGGGCTGGTTGTTGCCGTCGAGGATGATCCGCCCGTCGTTGGTGATCAGCACGCCCTGGACCTGGAGCTGGTTCCAGTTGTCGTACGTGGACCGCCAGCCCGAGCCGACGTGCCGGTTGGTCAGGATGAAGCCGTCGTTGGTGACGACGAAGCCGGTGCCGGTGCCCTCGATCCCGATCGGCCAGCCGGAGTTGCCGTCGAGGGTCAGCGCGGGCTCGAGCTTGTTGTTGCCGACGCTCACGAAGGCCGCCACGACCGCTCGCCCGTCGAGCATGATCGGCCGGGTGTTGCCCTGGGCGTCCTTGTAGCTGTTGTTGACGTAGCGGTGATAGACCTGTTCGCCGGTCCGGGTGTAGGTCAGGTGCCAGCCGAACTGGATCGCGACGACGGCCTTGTTGTACCGATCGAAGACCTCGGCGGAGGTGAACCCGGCCACCCGGTCCTTGGTGTCGCCGGCCAGCTTGGCCAGGCTGTCGGAGATCCGGCGCTGCTCGGCCAGAGCGGCCTGAGTCGAGTCCTGGACCTCCCCGATGACGGTGTCGGCCCGGTTGGTCTGCCAGATGGCCGCGGCCGCCACCAGCACCACGGCGGCAATCCCCACCCCGGCCATGTTGCGGCGCGATTCCTTCTGCACGCCGGTCATCATCCGCTCGACCGTGGCCTTGCCGACGGTCGACTTCGGCGCCTCACCGCCCGGCGCCGGCGTCTCGGTCCGGGTGGCCGCGCTGCCGGCCATCTCGGCGCCGCTCATGGCCAGCCGGGTCGACTTGACCAGGTTGGCGGGCCGCGGCTCGAGGTCGAACTGGATTTCGGGGCCGCCCGCGCCCAGCTGGATCACGTCCCCGGGGGCGATGGCGATCGTCCCGGTCACCCGCTGGCGGTTGAGGAAGGTGCCGTTGCGGCTGTTGAGGTCGACCAGCTCGAACTTGAGGCCGTCCTTCGGATCGAGCGCCAGTCGGGCGTGCATCCGGCCCACGACGTCGTCACGATCCGGGTCGAACTTGACGGTGGCGCCAGCCTCCCGGCCGAACACCAGCTCCTTGTGCTGATCGAGGCGGAACTCCTCGGTCTGGCCCGCCTTGGAACCCTTCAGGTGACGAAGAACGATGCGCTCCATGCTGCCCTCCCGGCCGGCGGCCGTCCCTTGGATGTCGATTGGAAGTGGGGCTCGGATTACCCCGGACATGGAGAGACGCGCAGGATTTCGGAAAAGGGGATCATCGCGGTGCGGGGAAGGCGGTCCGGCCAGGGGCGCGGTGTCCCGGGCGGGCCGGGAGCGGGGGCCGGCGGGGCCCTCCCGCCGGCTACCGGGCGGGGAATCGGCGGTCGAGGAGGGCTCGCCCTTCCTTGGTGCGGGGATGGTCGGGACCGACCGTCGCCTCGAGGCGGGCCACGGCGGCGGTCAGGAGCCGTTTGGCCGCCGCGTCCTGGCCGCGCTCGACCAGCAACTCGGCCAGCGCCAGTTCGCTCGAGGCAATGACCCAGTGGTCGGCCGGCAGGCTGGCCTTGCGGATCGCGATGCTCTCCCGGATCGGGGCCTCCGCGTCGTCAAACCTGCCGCGGCGAAGGGCCACCCGGCCCGTGATGAGATAGGCTCCCCCGATTCCGGGGTGAGAGTCGGGGATCTTGCCGCGGAGCCGGATCAGTTCCCCGGCGCCCTCGAGCGCCTCGTCCAGGCGGCCGTGGTCGAACAGCCAGCTGGTCCGGTTGTAGAGGCTCCAGGCGTAGTCGGGGTGCTCGGGGCCGAGGAGCCGGCGCCGGATCCCGAGTACCACCTGGTAGACGCTGTCGGCTTCCGGCTTCCGCTGGAAGTCCAGGAGGCCACCGAGCCCGCCCAGCACGGCGGCGGTGCTGGGATGATCCAGGCCGTAGAGCCGGGTCATCATCCCCACCGCCGAGCGGGTCAGGGATTCAGCCTCCGCGAATCGACCCCGCATGCCGTACGAGACCGCCAGGTTGTTGAGCGACTTGGCGACGTCGTCGTGGTCGCCGGGATGGATCCGCTGGCGGAGGGCCAGCGCGGCCCGATGGTAGGCCTCCGACGAGTCGAGTTGCCCGAGTTCATGGGCCACGGCGCCAAGGTTGTCGAGCAGCGTCGCGACGGTGCTGTCCTCCGGCTGGTGGCTCTGCCGGTGGAAGGCCAATGCCTCGCGGAACAGGCTGTCGGCGGCCCCGAACCGGCCCTGACCGAGGACGGCACCGGCGACGTTGTTGAGGGCGGTCGTGACCTCCTCCGAGGTGCCACCCGCCTGACGATACGCCGCCAGGCCAGCCCGGAACGCGGCCTCGGCCTCGGCCGCCCGACCCAGCCCGAGGTAGGTGTGCCCGATCGTCGACTGGACCAGCGCGTGGACATCGGGCTGGCCCGCCAGCTCCCGCTTGGCTCGGGCCGAGGCGGAGTCGAGCACTTCGGCCACCGTCACGTCGCGGCGCTGGACCGTCGGCTCGGCCGACGCCAGCATGGTCGCCAGGAAGTCCGCTACCTGTTCCGCCTTGGCGCGTTCCCGATCGGCGCGGCGGGCCTGCAGCGTGGTGAGCACGATCCCGCCCACCAGCGACACGCCGAGCAGGCCGGCGATCGAGACCGGGATCAGATTCCGGGTCACGAACTTGGTGATCCGATAGCCGAGTCGATCGCGCTCGGCGGCCACCGGGAGGCCTCCGAGGAACCGATGGAGGTCCTCGCTCAGCGCCTCCACCGACGGATAGCGGCGCTGGGGTTCCTTGCGGAGCGCCATCAGCACGATGCTGTCGACATCGCCCTCGAGTGCCCGGCGGAGCGCCCGCGCGGTCCGCTCACCCGCCTCCGCGGCAAACTCGTCAGTGGCGACGCTGCTCGGATTCGGTGGGAGGTCCTCGCAGACCGCCCGTTCGATGCCCGCCAGGGTCTTGTCGTCGAACCGGATGGGACGACGGCCGGCCACCAGCTCGAACAGCACCACGCCCAGTGAGTAGACGTCGGCGGCCACCGAGATCGGCTCGCCCCGGATCATTTCCGGGCTGGCATACTCGGGCGTCAGGGCGCGCATCCCGCCCCGGGTCAGCGGCGCGTGCTCGGCGTCCTCGCTCTCGCCCAGGATCTTGGCGATTCCGAAGTCGAGGAGTTTGACGGTCCCGTCCGTGGCGACCAGGATGTTGCCCGGCTTGAGGTCGCGATGGACCACCAGGTTCCGGTGCGCGAACTGGACCGCGGTGCAGACCTGGCGGAACAGGCGGAGCCGGTCGCGGACCGGCAGCCGGAGCCGGCGGCAATACTGGGTGATGGGCACGCCCTCGACGTACTCGAGGACGAAGTAGGGGCGGCCGTCCTCGGTCACCCCGCCGTCGAGCAGGCCGGCGATGTTGCGATGGTCGAGCGTCGCGAGGATCTGCCGCTCGTGACGGAACCGGCGCATCGTCAGCTCGGTCTCGAGGCCGCGCTTGACCAGCTTGATCGCGACCCGCTTCCGGAACTGGTCGTCGGCCCGGTGCGCCTCGTACACCGCGCCCATTCCGCCGAACCCGACCACCCGGGTAATCCGATACGGCCCGATCCGACGGCCCACCATCCCGCCGCCGGGCTCGTCGCGGATGCCGGCCAGCGCGGCCGGCGTCTCCGGATCGAGGAAGCCGCCCGCCCC
Organism: Gemmatimonadota bacterium; assembly: GCA_016794825.1. GTDB lineage: Bacteria > Gemmatimonadota > Gemmatimonadetes > Gemmatimonadales > GWC2-71-9 > SHZU01. The sequence goes on along the minus strand of JAEUJH010000792.1, from coordinate 2,538 downwards.
CGTTTCCTCGGCGGCGGCCACGAGGTCGAGCACCTCGTCGCGGAGCGCCAGATCCTCGCCGCAGGCCTGGGTCAGGAATTCGAGCCGTGCCGCGGGCTCCCGGTCGAGCGCTTGCTCGAACAGGTCCTTGATCCGGTCGAAACGGCTCTGGCTCGCGCTCATGGACGGGTGTGCTGGAGGGTAACGCGCGGAACCGGTCCGACGGGGCTCGTCGCCTCGGTCAGGACAGCTCCCGCTTGAGCCAGGCCTTGGCAAACTGCCAGTCCCGCTTGACGGTGGCCGGCGACACGCCGACCACCGCCGCGGTTTCCTCGACGTCGAGCCCGGCAAAGAACCGCAACTCCACGATCCGGGCCTGGCGGGCGTCCAACTCGGCCAGCCGGGTCAGGGCTTCGTCGAGCGCCTCGAGGTCGAGCCCCTCGCCCGACTCGCCGCCGACGGCGATCAGCTGCTCGTCGAGCTCGATCTTGTCCGCCCCGCCCCCGCGCTTCCGGGCCTTCTGCCGGCGCGCGTGGTCGACCAGGATCCGTCGCATGGCCTGCGCGGCGACGCCGAGGAAGTGCTGGCGGTTCTGCCAGCTGGTTTCGTTTCCCACCAGCCGGAGGAAAGCCTCGTGCACCAGGGCGGTCGGCTGGAGAGTGTGGTCGGCCCGTTCCCGCCGCATCTGCCGCTCGGCAATGGCGTGCAGCTCCGCGTAGATCAACGGCACCAGCTGTTCGACGGCGTGCTCGTTGCCCGCCGACAGTTCGTGGAGCAGCCGGGTGACCGCGTGCTCGGTGGTCATGGCCAGGTCGGGATCCGCCCCGGTGTCCACGGCGCTCCGGCCCGCTCGGCCTGGGTCTCGAGCCGAGCCAGTCGGTCGGCAAAGCCGCGGAGCCGCGGCAGCCACGCCTCGAACAACCGCGAGGCCGTGGCGATCGACTGGCGGTGGGTGGCGGTGGGCCCGCTCGTGCTCTGCCAGGCCGACCCCACGACCCGCTGGATCCGGCCCAGGATGGTGGTCGGCGTCGGCTCGTTGCGGCTGGCGATCGTCTGGTCGCCCGAATACTCGGTGCGGAGGCCCTGCACGGCGGCGCGGAGCGCGCGGGTGCTGTCGCGGAGCGCGGCCGCGGCCGGGGTTTGGTCGATCGCGTCGGACAGGAGACGCAGCCGGTTCTCGAGTTCACCCAAGGCGGCCCCGCCACCCATGACCGCCCGCTGGAGCTTGGCGGTCTCGCGGTTGAACTGGGCGCCCGCGGCGCCATCGGCGACCGGCAGGGTGGGACGGAGGGCGGGGACCGCCTGGAAGGTTTGCGGTCCGCCGATCGGCGTCTCGACACCGTCGACCTCGATCGCGAGCTGAACCTGGTAACGGCCGGGAACCACCAGCGGGCCGACCGGGCCGTCGCCGTCGGCATCGGGCCGGCGAGGCTGCCCGGTCACTGGCACCTGGGCGGGATGGCGGAGGTCCCAGGTCACCCGCTGGAACCCGGCCGTCACCGGCCCTTTGAGCCGGCGGACCACGGCGCCCGATTCATCCGACACGATCAGGACCGCCTCGGGCGGTTCTTCCCGATCCTCCAGCCGGAGTTCGTCCCAGCTGGGAACCGGAACGTCCGCGTTCTTGCTCGCCAGTTCCTTCTCGGCCGCCTGGCGGCGCGCCTTCCGGGTCTTCGGAGGTTCCTTGACGAAGTAGGTGAACACCGCGCCGACGGCCGGATTCGGCGCGGTCCAGAGGGCATCGCCGAGCGATCCGCGAGGGCCGCCGCCGAGAGGTTCCGCGGGCACGAGCATCCGGGCGGTGCGGACCGGCAGCAGCGTGGCCGCCGCGTCCTTCGTCGCGGCCAGGCTCCGGAGCGGCGAGTAGTCGTGGAGGATGTAGAAGCCGCGCCCGAACGTGGCCAGGACCAGATCGTCCTCGCGCGTCTGGATGGCCAGGTCGCGAACCGGAGTGGTCGGGAGACCGCTCTTGAGTTGAACCCAGTGGGCCCCGCCGTCGACCGTCGCGAAGACCCCGAACTCGGTTCCGACGAACAGGAGGTTGGGGTCGCGATGATCCTCGCCGATCGTCCACACCGGGCCGCGGGTCGGGAGGTCGCCGGCAATCGAGGTCCAGGTCCGGCCCCGGTCGCCGCTCCGCAGCACGTAGGGCTTGAAGTCGCCGGCCTTGTGGTTGTTGAAGGTGGCGTAGACGACGTCGGGACTGTGGTTCGAGGCCTCGAGGTCGGAGACGAACACGGTGTCGGGAACCCCGGGAAAACTCTCGATCCTCCGCCAAGTGGCACCGTCGTCCTCGGTGACCTGGACCAGACCGTCGTCGGTGCCGGCGTAGAGGAGCCCGGCCTGTTTCGGCGACTCGGACAGGCTCACCAGGGTGCCGAAGAACGAGGTCGAAGCGTTCTTGGCGATGGCGTCGACGCTCCAGACCCGGCCCATCATCCTGAGCCGGTTCCGATCGATCTGCCGGGTCAGGTCCGGACTCCGGGCCTGCCAGCTCTCGCCCCGGTCGTCGCTCCGGTAGAGGCGCTGCGATCCGAAGTAGAGTCGGGTGTTGGCGTG
>JAEUJH010000752.1 GCA_016794825.1 Gemmatimonadota bacterium | reverse complement strand
CGAGCATCCAGCGGAGATAGTGGACGTTGTTGGCGTGCCCGAGGTCGTCGATGTCCTCGGGCCTGACCACCACCTCGATCCCGAACGCCGGGGGCGTCATGCCGACCTCTCCGGCCGTGGTCGTCGAGTCCAGTATGCCATTGCGCCCGCCACCTCCCGTCCGGTTCGTCGCCAGCTGCCCCGCCAGGCTCGCGCGGCCCAGGCGCGAAGGTAGCGCCAGCGCAGTCGCGGATCGAGGAGGCACTTGGCGTAGTAGGCTCCCCGACCCCGGTCGTACGCCAGGTCGAGCGACGCCCGCGACGCTTCGGTCCGCCGCTGGTGATGATGGAAGACCACGGGTCGAGGGTCGTATCCGCCCCGCCGCCCGGAGGCCGCCAGCCGCGCCACCAACTCGACGTCCTCCGCCGCGAACGGAGTCCCGGCCCCGAACTCGGCGTCGAAGCCGCCGACTGCAACCAGCGCCTTCCGCGCCACCGTCAAGTTGGCGCCTGGCAGCAGACCCGCGGCCACGAACGTCGGCCCCGCGATCTCGACCCGGTTCGTCCGCGTCACGACGGCAATCCCGGCGTCCTCGGGCGAATGCGGCAGCAGCCGCCCGCCCAGGAACGACCAGGTCCCGTCCGCCAGACAGGTTCGAATGGCGCCCAGCAGATCGGGCGCGGGGTGACAATCGTCGTCGGTAAAGAGGATCAGACCGCCGGCTGCCTTGGTCCAGCCGGCGTTGCGGGCGCCGCCGAGACCCAACCCCGTGGTGCGGACCCGGGTCAAGCGCGCCCCGAGACGATCGGCCCACCGGTCGAGCACGCCGGGCGTGTCATCCCGCGACCCATCGTCGACGACGATCAGGTCCCAGCTCGGATCGTCGCCGAGGGCCATCCAGGATTCGAGCGACGCGGCCAACGAATCGGCCCGGTCTCTCGTCGCGATGACGACGGATATCCAGCCGGCGTCGGCGGGCGCGCCGGCGCTGGTGGGTGGCGCCTGGGTCACCGCTTCCGCCGAACCAGATACGCCACGGTTCCCGCCGCGACCACGACCGCGAGGATGACCGCCTCGCGCACCGTCATCCGCGTGGCAAGCGTGAGCGAGAACAACACGCCGAGGACGGCAAAGCCGGTTCCGAAGGGCAGGCGGAACCGGGCGGGCGGCAGGTCGGGATCGGTGCCGTCGCGAGCCCGCAGGACCGGCAACGACAGACATCCCAGCGCATACGTGAACAGCCGGGACACGGCCGCGATGGTCAGGTTCTGGAGGAAGCTGCCCGACAGGGTCAGCGCCAGCGAGAACACCGCGCACGCGACGATCGAAAACGCCGGCGTCCGGAACCTCGGGTGCACCGATCCGAAGACGGCGGGCAGATCGCCGTGCTCGGCCATCGAGTAGGTGAGCCGGGGCGTGAGGATCATCGTGCCCAGTCCCCAGCCCACCAGCGACAGCACCGCCCCGACCGCCATGAACGTGGCCCCGCCCGGCCCGACCAGGCTCCGCGCCGCGTCGGCCAACGGGCGCTGGTGGGTCGGCAAGTCGGGGAGCGCCAGCGTCGACACCACTTGGACCGACAGGTAGATCGCCGCGACGCCGGCCAGCCCGACGAAGAGCGCAAAGGGCGCGTCGCGCTCCGGACGTTTGGCCTCGCCCAGCGGCAGCATGGCCGACTCGACCCCCCCCTAGGCAAAGAACAGGAGCAGGATCGACTCGACCCAGGTCCGGACGCCGAGCGGGCCGACGGGATCCGAGGCCGCCGTGCTGCCGCCCATCGTGAGCCCC
>JAEUJH010000705.1 GCA_016794825.1 Gemmatimonadota bacterium | reverse complement strand
AACCGGGGCTGCTCGTAGCGGAGTTCCACGTTGCCGAACAGCGGCGGAATCAGCGGCGGATACTCCGACGCCGGCACGAACGAGGTATCGGGGGGATTGATGACCGGAATCGGGGCCCGATCCGTGGTGAATCGGGCGGCCTCGTACGACGCCGTGGCCTCGAGCGCCAGCCGGTCGGTCAGGCCGAGGGACAGGACGCCCTCCGCCCCGGTAAAACGGGCTCCCTCATTGGTGAACTGGAACAGCGGCCGCCCGCCCTGGCGGCCGATCAGCGCGCGGCCTCGACTCGACGGGAAGATGTAGTCGGAGAGCCGGTTGCTGAACGCCGCGAGTTCGAACCGGACCCGTTCCCGATCGATCCGCAGGAACCCGTCGACCCCGAAACCCGCTTCCTCGCCGATCCGGGGATCGCCGACCTCGTACGAATTCGAGGCGAGGTGGGGACCGTTGGAATAGAGCTCGTTGAAATCGGGGGTCCGGTAGGCGCGGGCGACACTGCCGCCGACCTTGAACCCCGGCGCGAATTCCCACAGCAGGCCGACCGAACCGGAGAACGACCCGAAGGCGCGGGGCTCGGTCGCCACGCGGTCGGAACCGATCGTGATGAACGACCGGGTCCGCGGCTCGTACCACGCCAGGTCGTAGCGGAGCCCGGCCTGAAAGCGGACCGGGCCGGACCCGTACTCCTCGATCGCGAATCCGGCCACCGAGTAGTCGGCGGTCGACGGGGTTCGGAGGGTGCCGCCGGTCCGGATGAACCGATACTGGCCACTCACGCCCAGCGCCCCGCCCGTCCCACCGAGGAGACCCCGATGCCGGGTCTGGATCGTGCCGGTCAGGAACGTCTGCTTGAAGCGAGTCCCCACCGCGCCGCTCGGCTCGAACTCGGTGTGCCGATAGAACGTGAGGCCCACGTCCGCCTTGACGCTCTCCCATGGGCCACGGCCGGGGTGAACTTCGGCGGAGGAGCGGATGGTGTGCCGCCGCATGGCGATGTCGACGCCGGTCGGGTGGCCGCCGACGAACCCGCCGGGAATGCCGTAGTCGTTATGGTAGTACCGGTACGACGCGCCGACGTGACCCTGCCGCCCGACCGTGGCCACGCCGGCCGCGACATCGGCCGCGGTCTGATCGGTGTTGACCAGACGGCCCACCGGGGTCCGGGTGTCGCCGGATTTACGGAAGGTTCCCTCGAGCCGGACCGCCAGCGGACCCAGCGGCGCCGACGCGAACCCACCGACGGCGCCACCCCGGTTGACCGAGGCTCCCTGAGCCGACAGCGTCCCGTGAATCTCGTCGGGCCGGGAAGCGGGGATGTCTTCGCGGATCACGTTGACCACGCCACCCAGCGCGCTCGACCCATAGCGGAGCGACATCGGCCCGCGGACGACCTCGATCCGCTGCGCGGTCAGCGGGTCGACCGAGACCGCGTGGTCGGCGGCGGTGGCGGCCAGGTCGCCGGCACGAAGGCCATCCTGGAGCACCACCACCCGATCGCCGCCGAGGCCGCGGATGACGGGCTGCGCGGTGGCGGGGCTGATCCCGCTCATGGCCACGCCGGGTTCGTGCCGCAGCGACGCCGCGATGGTCCCGTCGACCTGCCGATCGAGGGCGGCGCCGCTCACCACCGAGGTGGGGCTGAGCGCGTCGCGCCGAGAC
>JAEUJH010000698.1 GCA_016794825.1 Gemmatimonadota bacterium | reverse complement strand
TGGGCTCCGCGTCGGCCCGCTGCAGGGCGATCGGGCGTTCGATCCACTCGACGAGCGCCACGACCCGGTCAAGTCGACCACCGCCGCCGCGCGGTACCTGGAGGACATCTACTCCCACGACGCCCAGGCGTCGGGACTCCTCGTCCTCGCCTCCTACAACATGGGCGAAACCCGGGTCCGCGGCCTGCTTCGGTCGCTGCCGGAGTCGCCGGTGGACCGGAACTACTGGGCCCTCCTCGCCAACCACCGAGCCCGGCTGCCGACCGAAACGTTCGAGTACGTCCTCCGCGTCATCGCGGCGGCGGTCATCGGCGAGAACCCGAGCCTGTTCGGGTTCGACCTGGCCCCACCCTTGGGACCACCAACCGACGACCGGGCCGACGCTACGGATCCCGCACCGTCACCACCGCCACCGGCTTGACCAGCGTCCCATTCGTCGGCTCCGAGGCCACTACTCGGAACACTTCGCTGAACCCCGGCCCGGGAAACGCCGCGGGATCCGAGCTGAAGTCGACGTTGGAGCAGGTCGTGATTTCGAGACTCGCCACGGTCTTTCCGGCCGGCACCGCAATCCGGCGATCGGCCATGACGAAGTCCACCGTGCCCGAACAGGCTTCGCCGGCGGTGGCCACCGAGGCCCCGGGCGGAAACCCGCTGGTGCTGGTAGCCAGCCGCACCTCGACCACCTGATCACTCGGCGCCGAAAGCCGGACCTCGACCCGAGCCACGTTGCCCTCCGTCATCGTCAGATCCATGACGGCGATACTCGGCGGCGGGTCGTCGTCGAAGATCACGATCCGCCGCAGTTGACTGCCGGGCGCCACCTCGGCGTTGGTCACCACCGCGGGAGCGATCTCGATCAGATCGTTGCCCTCGTCCCGGTTGTCGCCACAGACCGTCAGGTTCACGGTCCACGCATCGCCGTTTCCGGCCGGCCAGTTGGCCCGGATGGTATCGCTCTCGGCGGCCAGATCGGCCGGTCCGCCACATTGGGCGCGGGCCTGCGCCGACCCCCGTCTGACCAGCTTGATCGCCGCGCCCGAGTGCTGGGCGGTCGAGATCCGGATGGTGATCGGCGTGACCGTCGTGCCCCCCGTCCCTTCCGTCACCATCCCGTCGTTGGCCGTCTCCACCGTGATGACCGGCTTGGCGTCGTCGTTGACGATGACGCCGACCTTGGTGCTGTCCGCGCCGATCAGGGCGCCAGTCACCGACGTGACCCGTAACGTCAGGCGCTCGTCGGGCTCGAAGGCGCCGTCACCACAGATCGTGACCGGAACGACCCGCCGGGTCGTCCCCGACAGCGTGACCGTGGCGGTCTGGGCGAGATAGTCAACGCCAGCGCCACATGACGTCCCTCCGGTGGCGGCCGGGAGCCCCGGGCCTGCTCCGTCGACCAGGGTGTAGCTGACCGTCACCACGCGGACGATCGGCACCGAGAGTTCGAAGGCAAAGTCGATCGTCCGCCGCTCGCCCAGCCCCCCTTCGTTGCTGACGTCGAAATCGATCGTCAGCTTCTGCCCCGCCGCCGGGGCCGCGAGGAGCCCGAGCAGGAGCGGAACGGCCCCGAGGCTCGGGGCGCCCCGCCGTCGCGGAGTGGACATGTCGCGTGCTCCCTTCATTGGGTAATGGCGGTTGCCGTCATGCCAGGCGGCCCCCGGAAGACGATCCGGTCGACCCGGATCCCGAACGACTGCGGTTCAAGCGTCGGTGGCTTCAAGCCCGAGGACGTGTGCAGGGGCAGGCTCATCGCGGCGCACTGGAGGTCGAAGATCATCGGCAGGAGGCCGGTTCGCGGTTCGGACAGACCGGTGCGGTGCACCACCCCATCCTCCTCGATGGTGTCGTGACCCGAGGCCGTGAACTGCTCCGGGTCGCCGTCGTGCAAGGGATTGACCGTCGCAGCTCCCCGCCCGAATCCGAAGCTGACCGTCGGGAGCGTCGAGTTGAATCCGCCGCCCAAGCCGCAACGGTTCCCGACCTCGATCGGAGTGAACTCGATCCGCTCCAGCCGGACGCCGGGCGGCAAGAGGAGGAAGTTCGTTCGGAAGGCGCACCGAACGTCGATCAGATTGCCCCGCGCAATGAAGAACAGGTCGCCACCCAGGCTCCGGAGCCCGACCGGCCCGCCGCCGGGCCAGGGACCCGTATCGGCGGAGCAGAGGTTGCCCACACCCGCCTTGACGACCGTGGCCGCGAGCTTCGAGGCCAGGTCACTGGTGTTTTCCAATGTGAACGTCGCCAGGGGCGCCACCGTAATCGGCACCGTCACGACCGCCGGAGCCAGATAGGCCCCGGTTTCGGACAAGGCCCTGGCCTCGAGCCGGAGTTCACACGGCCCGCTGCGTGAGAACCAGCCTTGGACCGAGATCCGGATCGAGAGGTCCGCCTCCCGGGTCGCGGTCCCGAACGTGGTGTTGGGGCGCTTGGTGAAGAAGCAGCTGCCGGCGAACGCGATCTCGTCGATGTTGACCCGAGGCCCCGGGAACTCCCTGATCCGCACGGTCACGGACTTCACCAGGTCGGGCACCAGCGGTGTACCGGTCGTTACCTCGAGCAGCGACGGCATCGGCGGGTCGATGCGATAGTTGGATTCGACCGTGGTCCCTTGAGTCCCCGGGTGCCCGACCACCAGCGCGCCAAGTTTGCCGAGCGCCGCCTCCGGCACCTCGAGCTCGATTCGCGAGGGGCTGCTGGAGGTGGTCTTGACCGGAAGGCGGAACTTCGACGGACCGATCACGGCCTCGAAGGTCGCCGGCTGGAAGCCGGAGCCGGTCAGGACGATCGTGCCCCCGACGACCGCTCGCCCTCTGGGCTGCCAGTCGGTGACGGTCGGGCCGGGAGGGAGGATTCGGGGTCCGGGCAGGTCCCGCGGAACCCGGGAGACCGGTGTCTGGGCTTCGCCCCGTGTCATGCCGCTCGAACTTGCGGCCAACCAGACCAGAAACCAGCGCGACATGGGAACCTCCAGCCGGGGTTCCCAATAGACGTGCCCCCGCGGCGATCGCTCTCATGCCGCCAGGCCGACGCCGGGGGCGTCGACCCAATAGTGCCCCTCACAGCCATGCGCCCCCCACCCCGGTCCGTCCGAGCCGATCCGGCCTTATGTTTGGGGCACTCCCCAACAATCAGGCACCGCCCGATGCGACCACTCGTCGCCGCCGTCCTCGTGCTCGCCCTCGGATCGACCGGCACCGCGTCCGCCCAGTCCGGCGTCCGCGTCCCCGAGGCTGAATGGCACACGCTCTACTCACCCCAGGTGGGCGACTCGTTCAAGATCCGCGTCCTCCTCCCCCCGATGATTCCCGGCGAGAAGACCCGGTTTCCCGTCCTCTACATGACGGACACGCACTCGGGCTTTGCCGTCGAGGACGATGGGCTCCGGCTGATGATGATGTCGGAAATCCCCCGGTTCATCTCCGTCGGAATCGGTTACCCCAAGGCACCCAGCATCATGCAGGCCCTC
>JAEUJH010000263.1 GCA_016794825.1 Gemmatimonadota bacterium | reverse complement strand
GCCGCGAGCTTGAGGGCCGCGCCGCCGACCGCCGTGGTCCGGCTGCCGTAGGTGCCCCAGCCCTGCGGGGTCGACTCGGTGTCGCCCGCCACGACTTCGACGTTCTCCACCGGCAACCCGAATTCCTCGGCCACGATCTGGGCAAACGTCGTTTCCTCGCCCTGACCGTGGGGCCGGGTCCCGATGTAGACCCGGACCACGCCGGTCGGGTAGACCCGGACGATGGCGGATTCATAGAGGCCGCCGCCGAATCCGATCTGCCCCGCCACCTGCGACGGCCCGAGGCCGCAGATCTCGGTGTACGAACTCATCCCGATGCCGAGATACTTGCCGGCCTTCCGGGCCTTGGCCTGCTCGGCGCGGAAGTCGTCGTAGCCGGCCAGGGCCATGGCCTTGTCGAGCGCGCCGTGGTAGTCACCCGAGTCGTAGGTGATTCCGGTGGCCACCGTGTACGGCATCTTGTCCTTGGGAATCAGGTTCTTCCGGCGGACCAGGGCGGGGTCCATCCCGATCTCGCGGGCAAACGTGTCGACCAGCCGCTCGATCAGGAACGTGGCTTCCGGGCGGCCGGCGCCGCGGTAGGCGTCGACCGGTGTGGTCGAGGTGTAGGCGCCCACCACGGTGCCCTTGATGTTCGGGATCATGTACGCACCCGAGTACATCAGCCCGTGGAGAATGGTCGGAACGCCGGGCGCCGCGGTCGAGGCGTAGGCGCCGAGTCCGGCGTACACCTTGGTCCGGAGCCCGGTGATGGTGCCGTCCTTCTCGCCGCAGAGTTCGACGTACTCGACGTGGTCGCGGCCGTGGGTGGTGACCTTGTAGTTCTCCGAGCGGTCCTCGGTCCACTTGACCGGCCGGCCCAGGGTCAGCGCGGCCCAGCTCACCAGCGCCTCGTCGGCGTACGCGGGGATCTTGCTGCCGAATCCGCCGCCGACGTCGGGCGAGATGACCCGGATCTTGTGCTCGGGCAGACCCAGCATGACCGAGCAGAGGAACCGGTGGATGTGGGGGTTCTGGCTGGTGGCCCAGAGGGTCAGCTGTCCCATCGACGTGCTGTAGGACGCCACCGCGGCGCGGGGCTCCATGGCGGTGGGCAGCAACCGCTGCTGGACGATCCGGAGCGAGACCTTGGCGCCGGCCCGGGCAAACGCCTGGTCGGCGTCGCCGCCGGCGACGTGCCAGGTAAAGGCCACGTTGCCCGGGACGTCGGCGTGGATTTCGGGCGCGCCGGGCTGGACGGCCTTTTCGGGGTCGACGGTGGCGCCGAGGGGTTCGTAGTCGACTTCGACCAGGTCGACGGCGTCGCGGGCAGCCGCGCGCGATTCGGCCACGACCATGGCGACGGCGTCGCCGGCGTAGCGGACCTTGTCGGTGGCGAGCACCGGGTGGGCCGGGGTCTTGAGGTCGCAACCCGGCACGTTGAAGGCGCAGGGCACCGGATTGATCCTACCGGCCACGTCCTTGCCGGAAAACACCGCGATGACCCCGGGCGCGGCCGCGGCCGCGCGGGTGTCGATCCCGACGATCCGGGCGTGGGCGTAGGGACTCCGCACGAAGGCGGCGTAGGTCAGGCCGGGGAGCTTGAGGTCGTCGACGAAGGCGCCGGCGCCGGTGATCAGGCGGGGATCCTCGCGCCGCTTGATGCCCGATCCAAAGAGAGAGGCCATCGGGGGCTCCTAGGCGTTGGACGCGGCCTTGACGGCCGCGACGATGTTCTGGTAGCCGGTGCAGCGGCAGAGGTTGCCCTCCAGCGCATGGCGGATCTCTTCATCGCTCGGCTTCGGGTTGGACGCCAGCAGGTCGGCCGCCGTCATGATCATGCCGGGGGTGCAGAAGCCGCACTGGAGGCCGTGCTTTTCCCAGAACGCGTTCTGGAGCGGATGGAGCGCGCCGCCCTGCGCCATCCCCTCGATGGTGGTGATCGCGTGGCCCTCGGCCTGGACCGCGAGCATCGTGCAGCTCTTCACGGCGCGGCCGTCGACGTGGACGGTGCAGGCGCCGCACTGACTGGTGTCGCATCCGACGTGGGTACCGGTCAGGTTGAGGTCGTCGCGCAGCACGTGCGCCAGCAGCGCGCGCGGCTCGACGTCGACCCGATGATCGGTCCCGTTGACCTTCAGGGTGATGGAACGCTTCATGCTTCGGGCTCCAACGGTTCTGGTGGTGCGGACAAGGACCA
>JAEUJH010000256.1 GCA_016794825.1 Gemmatimonadota bacterium | reverse complement strand
ACGCTCTCGGCGGCGGCGCGCACCTCGGTCGCCGCGGCCTCGTCGCCGCGGCGGGCCAGCTGGCCGTTGATCCGGGCGATCAGGTCGTTGGCGTCTTCCCGGGTCCGGGCGTCAGGGAACGTCTCCCGCTGGAGTTCCAGCACCCGGCGCGCGGTCCGGAGGCTGCTGGTCGACCCGATCCGGTACCGGGCCGTCGCTTCCCAGTAGTAGGCGTCCGGGGCGTAGCTCGACTTGGGGTGGCGGTCGTAGATCTGGCTGAAGAGGTACGCCGCCTTGGTGTAGTTGCTCCGGTTGAGCGCCAGGCGCGCCTCCCGGTACAGGGAGTCGGCGGGGTCCTGGTCGTTCCAGGCTCGAGGCGGCGCTTCCGGGCCGACGCGACCCCGGGTCCCCCAACCCGCAAAGCCCTCCCCGAGCAGGGCGAGCTGTTGGCCCTGAGCCCCGAGCGCGCTCAAGGCGCTGAGACCCCGAAGCGACATCAACCCACCGAGACCCGCGGCTTCCTGGCTGAGCTGGAGCGCCTGCTCGGTCAGCGCTTCGACCGATTGCCGAAGCGCCCGGGGCTCGACCCGCTGGCCGCTGGCCACCGCCGGGGCGGCGAGCATCGAGATACCGACGAGAACACCGAATCGCATTGCTGTCTCCTTCATCTATTGTTAGGCCGCCGGTCCGGACGGAATCGCGTTCCGGAGTCGGGGGCGGATCGCCTGTTCGGCCAGGTTTTCGTCGATCAGCGCGCGCTCCTCCGCCGGGCCGGTTCCGGGGAGCTGCGCCACCTGCATCAGCAGTACTTCGAGGTCCTCGAGCAGTTTGCGGATCGAGGGGTCGGTCAGTCGCTTCGAGTCGAGCAGGAGGCGGGTCCGCGACAGCAGGGCGCGGGTCGTGGCCCGGAAGGTCTCGTTGGTCTGTCCGGTGGCATAATCCGTCAGCAGGGCGTCGACCTGACTGAGGTGCTCGACGGCCGCGAAGCGGATGACGGCGGACGAGCGTTCGGCCGAAGCGGGGGTGGTCTCGTCGGGGGTGGCGTCCGGACCCCGGGGGGTCCACCGGCCGATGGCCAGACCCAGAAGGAGGACCGCGGCCAGGGCCAGGCCGCTCCGGAGCCACGGCCGGGTCCGCTCGGCGGGGAACGCCACCACCTTGCCCTGGGGCGCCTGCCGCGGCCCAGCCTGCCGGGCCGCCTGGATCCGGGCCCAGATCTCCTCGCGGGGGGTCTCGGGCGGCTCGTGGTAGGCCCGGGCCTCGCGGTCCAGCCGTTCGTCCAATCGATCGTCGGTCATTGCGTCACCCACTCCCCTGCGAAAGCCGCCAGTGCCTGGCGGAGTTTGGCGCGCGCTCGGCTCAGCTGCGCCTTCGAGGTTCCTTCCTGGATCCCGAGCGAGGAGGCGATCTCCTCGTGGGTGTACCCTTCCACGTCGTGCATCACGAAGACCGTTCGGTACCCATCCGGGAGCCGGTCGATCTCTCGAGCCAGCGAGGACTTGAGGTCCGGCTCGGCCCGCGCGGCCGGCGCCCTGACCGAAGTCTGATCGACGACTTCGATGTCGACCTCGCTCTCCCGCGACCGCTTGACCTTGCGGAGGGCGTTGTAGATCACCGAGTAGGCAACGCTCGTGATCCACGTCGACAGGGCCGCCTCCCCCCGGAACGTCTCCAGCCGACCGAAGACCCGAATGAAGGTCTCCTGGGTACAGTCGGCCGCCAGTTCGCCGTCGCCGGTCAGCCGGAAGCTGAGCCGGTAGACCCGGTCCACGTAGCGATCGTAGAGCTCACGTTCCGCGGCGGGATCCCCCGCCAGGACGCGGCCGACCAAGTCGGTTGCCGTCACGTTACTCCGGAGTTGTTCAGTCCCAGGTCCACAGCGTCAGACATCGACCCGGTAGAAAGGGTTGCTCGGGTCCCCGGCGCCCGACCGGGCGACCGGGGGCGAAGGCTGACAGCGGCGGTGGGCGATTCCCGGCTCCGGCCACCCTCGTTGGCCTGCACTCGGTCGATCGGAAAACCACCACCAGTGTCGGAATGCGTTGTCGGTAAACGCCTTGTAGTTGTTCTTGAATGAATGGTTCAGTTATTATAGTCTGCATGGGAAGAACCAGAGACCCGATCCGGATCGACGTCATCGTGGAAGCAGCCACCTGGGCTTTCACGACCATGGGCTTCGACCGCGCCAAGATCCACCAGGTCGCCGACCGGGCCAAGGTCGGCCCCGGGACGGTGTACCTGTACGCCGAGGACAAGGACGCCCTCTTCGAGCTGGCCTTGCTCCGAGCCCTCGAGAGCCCGATCGTCGCCAACCCAGCCCTCCCGTATCAGAAGACGGCG
>JAEUJH010000254.1 GCA_016794825.1 Gemmatimonadota bacterium | reverse complement strand
ATCGCGGGCGTCGCCGTCATGTTCTGGAATCGAACCGTGGCAATTTTCAAGGGAATCGGCAGGGCGATCGGCCGGGTCGCCGGACGCGGCAACTGATGGGTGGGCGGCGCCTCTCGGCGCCGCCCCTGTAGTTCCCCCTCGCTACACCCCCCGGTCCAGGTAGTCCAGGAGTTCAGCCGACGAGGCCTCGACGGTCTTGCCTTCCGTCGCGATCAGCACTTCGGGCCGCTCCGGAGCTTCATAGACGTCGCCAATGCCGGTGAGATTGGCGATCTCGCCTTTCCGAGCCCTCGCGTACAGCCCCTTCACATCCCGCCGCTCGCACTCCGCCAGCGAGGTCGCGACGTACACCTCGACGAAACGGCGACAAAGGCCGCGGACGAAATCGCGCGAGGAGCGATACGGCGATACGAGCGCACAGACGACGGTGACCCCGTGGGCCTCGAGGCGACTGGCCAGGTAGCCGACTCGACGAATGTGAGCGTCCCGGTCCTCGCGACTGAACCCGGTGCTGGGAAACACGTCGCGAATCACGTCACCGTCGAGGTACTCGACCGGCACCCCGCGAGCGCGCAGCCGGGCGACGACGTCGAGGGCGATCGTGCTCTTGCCGGCGCCGGACAGGCCGGTCATCCACACGACGGCGCCCGGCCCTGACTCCGGCCCGCCGATCACGAAGCTCTGGTGCCGCAAATCGGGCTGGTTATACCGAAGGGACGACCGTCGGGGCCTCCCGATGCCCGAGTACCGGAACACCGCATCACCCGCGGCCGTGTCCCATTCCATCGTCGGCCCGAACCGGGGGTACAGGTCCGCCGCGCCTTCGGCGACCAGACAGAACTTGAGGGAGCTCCCCGCCAGGACCCGCTCGGCGACGGCCTGGGTCGCGAGAAACGCCTCCAGTTCCGGGGAGGGATGCGAACGGCTTTCGACGATCCGAACGGGGGCTCCGGCCTCGGGGGCGACCGACCGCACCGGGATCGCCGCCTTCCCTTCGTCCCGGCGCCATGCGCCGAGACCGGCCGCGGCGTAGTAGGTCCGCCCCACGGCCGGCGCGACGACGACGCCGAGGACCGGAACGCCGTCCTGGATCAGGGCGATGTTGACCGTAAACTCGCCGTTCTTGCTGATGAACTCCTTGGTGCCGTCGAGGGGGTCCACCAGCCAGAACCGGCGCCACTGCGACCGGGTCTCGGCGGTGGGGATGTCGCCTTCCTCGGACACGACCGGCACATCGGGCGTCAATTGGCGGAGTCCGCCGACGATCACCTCATGCGCGGCGTGATCCGCCGCCGTGACCGGGGATCCCCCGTCCTTGAACGAGACGGCGAGGTCCGCCCCACCGTAGAACCGGAGGGCGGCCTGTCCCGCGGCCTCGGCCAGCGCGGCGACCGCCATCAGGAGATCGGGTGTCACGGTCCCGGAATTCGGATTCGTCACGGAAGTCTTGGATGCGGTCATGAGTTCACGAGGGAAGCGCGGCCAGGGCGGCGCGGAACCGCAACACCTGAACCGTGTTGTTCACCAGGAGGAGGGCCAGGGTGACCCCGAACACGATGAGGTCGGCCCGACGGCGCAGGTCGAACGCGCGGATGGCCATCACGGAATAGAGGGCAACGATGGCCGCCGAGTACAGGAACGCGGCCCCGGGGTACATCAGGAGAATGATGACGAAGTCAACCAACAGGTACACGGCGGCCATCAGGGCCGGTTCGCGACGGATCAGGTCCGGCAGGCCCCCGCCGGAGAGCCCCTGCCGCGCCATGCCAACCATTCGCCAGGCGATCATGCCAAGGAACACCATCACGGCCAGCGTGGCCACCACGCCGAGCCCGCTCTGCTGGAACGTGAGCCGGATCGCGTCGTGCGGCACATAGGGATCGGCCTGATTCGACACCAGCGGCGTGAAGAACAAGTTGCTGATGACGATCTTCCAGTTGTACAGGGCCAGCGGCGGCAGCGGCTCACCGACGAACTGACGGAACCAGACCAGGTAGCCGAAGAAGTGATCGGGGCGAAGATCGGGCTCCCAGAACGACAGTCCCCACAGGGAACCGAGCCAGACGCCAAAGGTCAGTACGCTCGCGACGACCGACCGGGCGACCACCCGCCCGGGGCGGGGATCCATGGCCACGAGCTGCATTCCGAGCGGCACCAGCAGCATGGCCAGCGTCATGTTGTTCAGCATCGCCACGCCGATCCAGATCGCCGTGCCCCACCACGGGAGCCAGGATTTGACCAGGATGAGGAGCGTCAGGAGCACCAGGAAACCGGAGAACGGCCACGACTCCGGCATCGCGGCGTAGAGCCACATGCTGAGGCTGCCCGCGGTGAGCAGGACGAACGGCCAGCGTGCGTTACGATGCGGATTGACCGTCCCGAGCAGGACCCAGAGCAGGATGAGCGAGGCGGCACCGAACAGCGCGTTGACGGAGTACAGGATGGCCCGCTCCGACACGCCGATCGCGGCCAGGGGAGCCGAGATACCGCGGTACACGCCATGGGCCACCGCGGCATACATCAGGTGGTGGATCTTGTGCTTCTGGGCAACGTCGTTGATAGTCCTCCCCTTGACCCGATACTCGTCGCCCGCCGGCCGGGTCAGTTCGAAGTCGCGGACCAGCGGCACGAACGCAGCCGCATCCGCGTCCCCGAGGACCGAATGGCGCTGTTCCAGCACTGGGTAGCTCGAGAAGCTGTTGGCGTAAACGACGGTCGCGACGACCACGATCGCGGCCAGCGATCCCCAGCGTCGCAACAAGGGTGGCAGTGCCATTGAGATCCGATCCAGAACGCGTCCACGGGCCATTAGGGTAGCCCTCCCCCAAGTGGAAGTTCTGTGCCACTGCATCGTAGACGCAACACGGGGGTTGATTCGTTGTTGATTCGACGCAACAGGTGTAGCCTTTGGGCTCCGAGAGTCACCCTCGGAACGGCGGTCCGGGGGCGCCTGACCCGGGCGGAACCGGGGTGCCCGGCGACGGCTCGACGGCACCAAAATTGAATCCTCGGCCGGGCGTGGGCGAGCTGGCGGCCAGACCTCGCTCAATTTTCGGAAGGCACTCCAGGAGGTTCGCTTGGCCCAACAGCAGGGGAGCAGCACCGTCGTCTCCCGAGCCGGCAAGGCGTTGACGCTCGACGTGGTCATTCCGGTCTTGAACGAAGCCCACGTCCTCGCCAAGAGCGTGGCGACGGTCCGCGAGTTCCTTCGGACCGAGGCCACGCCGCGGCAGTGGACGTGGCGGGTCGTCGTGGTCGACAACGGCTCGACCGACGGCACCGACCGGGTCGCCCTCGACCTCGTGGCCGCCCACCCGGACGAAGTCCGCTTCATCCAGCTTCCGCAGCGAGGCCGCGGCCGGGCGCTCCGCCATGCCTGGACGCAGAGCGACGCCGACATCGTGAGCTATATGGACGTCGACCTATCGACGGAACTGGCCGCCCTGCCGAAGCTGGTCGAGGCCATTGCCGACCATGGCTACGACCTGGGCACCGGGTCCCGCCTGCTCCCGGCCTCCCGGACCACTCGGTCGACCAAGCGCGAGGTCATTTCCCGGCTGTACAACCTGATGGTCAAGACGGTCCTGTGGACGTCGTTCAGCGACGCGCAGTGCGGTTTCAAGGTTCTGAGCCGGCGGGTGGTGCAGGACATCATCCCCGAGGTCAAGGACCAGTCGTGGTTCTTCGACACGGAGCTGCTGGTCCTGGCGGAGAAGCGTGGCTATCGGCTCAAGGATCTTCCGGTCGAGTGGATCGAGGACGACGACAGCCGAGTCAAGATCATCAAGACCGCGTGGGAAGACATCAAGGGCGTGGCCCGCGTCCGCTGGAAGCTCTGGCGAGAGGTGTTCTCACCGGCGCAGCGGCCGGCGCCGGCCTCGCGGCGGGCCTAGCCGATCGAGCCCCCTGAAAGCCGAAAGCGGCCGGGCGCGGACACTCCGCCCCGGCCGCTTCGTTTGGAAGGCAACCAAGTCGATCAGCGACACCGATCGCCGACGGCCGCGATTACCTCGTTGGCGACGACCCCGGCGGCGATCGCAGCCCCGTGGTCGTTGAAGTGGGCGTAGTCGGCGAAAACGGGCTCAGGCGATGCCGCCACCGCCGTCGCCACGTCGGCGACCCGCCAGCCAAGCGAATCCCCCAATGCCAGGGTACCGGCCCTGGCCACGGCATCGAACTCGACCAGGACGGGGCCACTGGCCAGCGGATGGAATCGCTGCCAGGCGATCATCTGCGCCTTGGACGGCGGACGGGGCGTGCCGAAGCCGAAGTCGTTGCCGTGAGTGGCCAGAACGGGGACCGCGCCGACGGCCTCGATGGCCCGGCCGATCCGCTGCAGCTCGGCCACGAAGGCGTCACTCCGGTCGGCGGGCACCGCCGAGAACTCGACCTGGGCCTGTCGTTTGACTCGATCGATCCGACGTTGCCGGAGCCGGGAGGCCAGCACCTCGGGGACCAGAGTCTTGAGTTGATCCCGAACGCGGGGCCAGACCCGAGGCGACCAGATGGGCGGAACGGCTTCGGTGCCGGAGGAATCGGGCCGGGCCGTGTCGGGTAGCTTGGCCATCAGGTAGAAGGCGGGACTCGGGTAGACGACGATGACGTCCGGACTGAACCGCACCAGCCGTCGCTCGATGTCCTGACGAATGGTCGGGAGGCTCATACCCGCAAAGGCCGCATTCCAGACCTCGACGCCGTCCCGGCCGCAGGCCGATCCGGCCAGCCGCCGACGGAGCGAGTCCTCGAGTTGCCGAGGCCACTCCTTTCCCGGGGCCTCGTACAACCCGAACGTCTCCGACGCCCCGGCCGTGATGACTCGAAGACGGCCCGGCGCCTTGGCCGAGTCGACCTCGGGACCGCGGAAGCCGAGGCTGTTCATCCGCCACTTCTGAAACGCGGCACTGCGCCGCCCGTGCATTCCGTCGGCGCTCCGGACCAGCAGTTCGCTGGTGGCGTTGAAGGGGCTCCGAATCGGAACCCCGTACTGCACGAGGTCCTCGACCCGGGCCGTCAACTCGAACGCCCCCAAGAAACACGTCACCGCGCCGCCGATCACGGCGATCCGCGACAGCAGGCTCATCCCAGCCGATCGGTCGGTCATGGTCCATTCATTCCGAGGCGACACCACACATCGGAAAGAATTGTGCCACATGAAGTTGCGCACCGCGCTGGCGACCGCCATTGCCACGGCCCAACATCTGTTGCGTGACCGCAACAATCGAGGGTGTTGCGCCTCCACCGCGCCCGATTCTTGCCAGAGGTCCCGGCAACCCGACGTCCCAACTGAGCACCCCGGACATGCTTTTCAACAGCTTCGTCTTCCTGTTCGCGTTCCTGCCGGTCACCTATCTGGTCTTCTGGTCGCTCGGGACGGCCCGGAGCCGGTACATCTGGCTCGCGATCACCGGGTATGTGTTCTACGGGTACTGGGACTGGCGTTTCACGCTGCTCATGGCGTTCTCCACGGCGGTGAGTTACGCCGCCGGCCTGGGGTTTCTGCGATGGACTGACCCCCGCCATCGGAAGCTCTGCCTGGTCCTGCCAATCACGGTCGACCTGTTGCTGCTGGCCTTCTTCAAGTACGCCAACTTCACGCTTGACTCCGCGAAGACGATCGTCGAATGGGCGGGGATGTCGATCGAGGTCCCCCACCTCAATGTGGTGCTTCCCGTCGGCATTTCGTTCTACACGTTCCACACGATCAGCTACATCGTCGACTGCTACCGGGGCATCGTGAAACCGACGCGGAATCTGTTCGAGTTCGCGTCCTACGTTTCGCTGTTCAGTCAGCTGGTGGCCGGCCCGATCGTCCGGTTCCGCCAGATCGAAGAGGACCTCGAGAACCTCGGTACGGCCAGTCGCTCGCGGTGGGTGCAGCGGGGCCTTTCCTTCTTCGTCATCGGCCTGGTGGAAAAGGTCCTGGTGGCGGACACCATCGCCGCCTTCGTGGATCCCGCGCTGGCCAACTACCAGTCGCTCGGCACGGCGGGCGCCTGGCTCGCCATGCTGGGCTATACCATGCAGCTGTACTTCGACTTCTGCGGATACAGCACGATGGCCGTCGGCCTCGGGTACCTGTTCGGGATCCGGATCCCCCAGAACTTCAACTCGCCCTACAAGGCCCTCAACCCGTCGGACTTCTGGCGCCGGTGGCACATCTCGCTGTCGACCTGCCTTCGCGACTACATCTACATTCCGCTCGGCGGCAATCGCAGCACCGAGGCCCAGACCTACCGCAACATGATGATCACCATGTTGATCGGGGGACTCTGGCACGGCGCCAACTGGACCTTCGTTGTCTGGGGCGCGTATCATGGCGCGCTGCTGGCGATCTACCGTCGGTTCGCGACCTCGTGGGACGCGCTGCCGGCGCTCGCGGCCCAGGTGCTGACGTTCCTGCTGGCCGTGGTCGGCTGGACGCTCTTCCGCGCCACCGATTTCGGGATGGCGGCCAGCCTCCTGCGCACGATGTTCGTGCCCGTCGCAGGCGCCCTGGTGCCAGAGCCCGGTCTCGCCGCCGTGGCGCTGTTGATCGCGGGCGCATGGTCGATGTTCGGCCCCAACGCCTGGGACCTCAAGCACGAGTGGCGTTGGCCCGGCAAGCTGGGGCTGGCGGCCGCGTTCGGCGCGGCACTGGCCATCATCGCGGGCGCCCGGGTGTCACCGTTCCTGTACTTCCAGTTCTGACCGGATGACGCGACCAACCTACCGGAGGGTTGCCGGGCCCGAGGCGGATGGACGCCGTCCCCGGTTGCTGCTCCTGAGCTACCATTTTCCCCCGGGCCCCGCGGTCGGTGGCCTGCGCTGGCTGCGGTTCGCGCAAATGGCCGTCGAACACGGCTGGGCCATGGATGTGATCACGGCCGATCCCGAAATGCTGGGCCGACGGGACGAGGGCCGGTTGGCCGACCTCCCACCCGACACGCGGGTCTTCGGTGTTCACGCCAAGCCTCTCTGGTTCGATCGCCGTCCCGGTCGCCCGGCCGACCCGGAAGAAACGGGGCCACCACCGCCCGGACCCGCCGCGCCGGCCGCCACCCCTTCGGTGGTGCCAACGGCGGAACTCAAGTGGGAACTGGGGTCGATCCTCGGCTGGCGGCGAATGGCCCGAGTCTACTTTCACGTCGCGCGGGAACGAGCCTGGTCGACGGCGGCGGCAGCCGCCGCGCTCGACCTGGCCCGAACGACAACCTACGACGCGGTGATCAGCTCCGGTCCGCCCCATCAGGTCCACCTGGCGGCCACCGCCGTCGGCCGCGCGATCGGGCGACCGTCGATCGTCGATTTCCGCGACCCGTGGTCCACCATGCGAGCGACGCTGTTCGGCCTCGCGACCCCCCTCTGGCCCATGGTGAACCGGTGTTTCGAGAGTCGGGCGCTTCGGCGGTCGGCGCTCGCGGTCTTCAACACCGACCTCGCGACCGAGGCGATGCGGGCGCGCTATCCGAATCTCGCCGACCGCTTCCTCACGGTGATGAATGGCGCCGACGACGAACCGGTCGTCCACCCGCCGCGGGATCGGTTCGTCATCTCGTACGCCGGCAACATCTACATCGACCGGAATCCGCGGACGCTCTTCCAGGCGGCCCGGCGGGTGATCGACAAGCTCGGCGTTGGCCCGGAGCAGTTTCGGATCGAGTTCATGGGCCACGCCGACCGCCTCGACGGGCAGACGGTGGCCGAGATCGCCGCCGAAACGGGGGTCGGCGACTTTTTCACCCAGCATCCGGTCGCGCCCCGCCAGGAAGCCCTCCGCTTCCTGGCCCGGGCAACGGTACTGGTCAGCCTGCCGCAGAGCACGGTGCTGGCGCTGCCCTCGAAAGCGTTCGAGTATCTCGCCTTCGAGGCGTGGCCACTGCTGCTGGCCGCGCCGGAGTCGGCAACGGCCCGAGTGTTCCGCGACACCTCGATCGCCGTGATCCGGCCCGAGGACGTCGGGGGCATCGAAGGGTTTCTGGAGGACCGGTATCGCCGATTCGCGAAGGGCGAGCGTCCCGGCCCGATCGCGGAGCGGGACCGATTCAGCCGACGGGGGCAGGCCATGATCCTGTTCAATGCGATCGGCGCCCTGACGGGGCCCCGGGACCGGGCGGGACGATGAACCTCCTGTTCGTCGCCAACTTTCCCCCGGGCGTCGGCTACGCCTGGCATACCATCGAGGAGGTCTTTCGCGGCCTCGCGCTTCGGTGGCAGGCGGCGGGGGGCCGGGTCTACATCTGTTACCCGCCCGGAGGGGAAGCTCCACCGGCGCGGTTCCGCGACGCGGGCATCGAGTTCCTCCAGTTCGACTACATGCGGGTCAAGACGGAGCGACGGGCGCTCGGCGCGTTCGTCAGCCTGCTCCGCCGCCATGCGATCGAGGTGCTCTACCTGACCGACAAGCCGAGTTGGCGGTGGCACTACCCGCTGCTCCGGGCGGCCGGGGTTCGGCGAATCGTGGTACACGATCGGACTTCCGGAGAACGCACCCAGCGCCCTGGCTTGATCGGCGCCGCCAAGCGCGCGTGGCACCGCATTCCGGGGCTGTCGGCGGACGTGCTCATCGGCGTGTCGGAGTTCGTCGCCAAACGGATGCTGGCCAGCGGGACGCCGCCCGACCGGACTTTCGTGGTGTACAACGGGATTCCGCTCGAGCGATTCGCCCGGCCGCGAGCTGGGGCGCTGGCCGCCACGATCGGCGTTCCGCTCGACACGCCGATCGTCTTCGCCTCGGGACGGGCCCACCACTACAAAGGCATCGACACCCTGCTTCGGGCGGCCGCCCGGCTCGAGCGCCTCGGGGACCTCGCGGTTCACGTGGCCTACTGCGGCGACGGCCCGGCGCTCCCCGATTTCCGCCGGACCGCCGAGGAACTCGGGCTCCGCCGATTCCACTTCCTCGGCCGCCGCGGCGACGTCCCCGACCTCCTCGGCTCCGCCGCCGTGGCCGTGGTGCCGTCGCATTGGGCCGAGGCGTTCGGGTTGACGGTCGTTGAGGCCATGGCGGCCGGGGTGCCGGTCGTAGCGTCCGCGGTCGGAGGAATTCCCGAGTTGATCGACGAGGGCGTCACCGGGCTCCTGGTGCCCCCGGCCGACCCCGAGGCCCTGGCCACCGCCGTCGAGCGGCTGCTCCGTGACCCCGCCGCTCGCGCGGCGATGGGCGCGGCCGGTCGGGAGGTGGCCCATCGCCGCTTCGCGATCGACCGGGTGGTCGACGAGCTGTTCCGGCTGGTGCGTCCGGCCTAACGCTCCGGTGTCCAGGCCGGGAGCCGGCGCCGGTACAGG
>JAEUJH010000643.1 GCA_016794825.1 Gemmatimonadota bacterium | reverse complement strand
GCGCGAACTCGAACTCGCCTCCCGCCTCCAGCAGAGCCTCCTCCCCAGTCCCGCCGTCCTGTCGGGCGACGCCGAGGTCGGGGTCCGCTGCCTCTCGCTCGAATCGGTCGGGGGCGACTTCTACGGCTTCAATCGCCTCGGTCAGGGCAGCATCGGCGTCATGGTGGGCGACGTGAGTTCCCACGGATTCTCCGCGGCACTCCTGATGGCCTCGGCGGTGGCGGCCGCCGGCATTCACGCCGCCGCGTCGGCCGCGCCCGATCAGGTTCTGACGTCGCTGCGGGAAAGCCTCGCCGAAAAGCTGGCGCCGTCGGAAAGCTACCTCACGATCTTCTACGCCCGGCTCGATCCGTCCTTCGGCCGACTCGTCTACGCCAACGCCGGCCATCCCCACGCCTTCCGCGTCCCCGCTGCGGGCGAGCCCGTCCGCCTCGAGGCGACCGCGGCGCCCCTCGGCCTGGCCGCCGATCGGATCGGGTTCCGGATCGTGCCGTGGACCCGAGGGAGCGATCTCCTCTGCGTCTGGACCGACGGCCTGGTCGAGGCCTCCAACCCCGAGGGCGAACGGTTCGGCGAACGCCGGGTCCTCGAGTCGATCCTGGCCCGCCGGAGCGAACATCCCGAGGCGATCGTCGCGCACGTCATGCGCGAGGTCGACCGGTTTGCCCACGCGGCCTCCGACGACCGCACGCTCCTCGTCCTGAAAGTCTGATCCCGAGGATGGCCAAGAAGGCGCTCGGACAGCACTTCCTGTCCGATCCCCGGATCCTGAGTCGGATCGCCGATCAGCTGCCCGCCGCCCCCGGCGATCCGGTGCTCGAGATCGGTCCCGGCAAGGGGGCCCTGACCCGGGTGCTCCTCGCCCGCGGGTTTCGGGTGGTGGCCATCGAGCGCGATCGCGATCTCGTGCCCACGCTCCGGACCACGTTCCCCACGCTCCACCTGATCGAGGGCGACGCGCTGACCGTCGACTGGGTGGAGGCCATGGGCCGGCCCGAGCGCTGGTTCCTGGTCGGCAACATCCCCTACAACATCACGACGCCGCTGATCGATCAGGCGCTCGAGGCCCGCCCGGCGCCCGCCGCGATCGTCTTCCTGATCCAGAAGGAAGTGGCGCTCCGCCTGGCGGCGGCCCCCGGTTCGGCCGACTACGGGGCCCTCTCGGTCGGCGCCCAGGCGGCGGCCCGGATCGAACGCTGTTTTTCGGTCGGGGCGGGGAGTTTCCAGCCGCCGCCCAAGGTCGACAGCGCGGTGGTCCGTCTGACCCCGAAGCCCGAAGCCGAGCGGGTTCCCGATCCGGCCTCGTTCCGACGGTTCGTGGTCGGGCTCTTCACGGCCCGACGCAAGCAACTGGTCCGGGCCCTCCGCACCGCGTTCGACTTCTCGGCCGATGCCGCCACCGCCCTGGTGGCGACCGCCGACCTGGCGCCCGACCAGCGAGCGGAGACCCTGACGGTCGGGGAGTTTCGACGGCTCCACCAACTCATCGTTGACGGGGGGATGTCCGACAGGCTAACTTTGTGAAAACTTTCACATGGCCTGATGCGGAACATCGCCGACAATACCGTTCGCCGCCTTTCCCTGTACCTCCGGTTCCTGGAGGAGTTCCAGCATCAGGGCGCGACGACGGTCAGCTCCGAAGCCCTGGCGGGGCGAGGCGGCACGACGTCGGCTCAGGTCCGAAAGGACCTGTCGTTCTTCGGTTCGTTCGGCAAGCGCGGTCTCGGCTATCCCGTCCCCCAGCTCATCAAGCGGCTCCGTGACATCCTTGGCCTGGGTCGCCGGTACAAGGTGATCGTGGTCGGGGCCGGCAAGATCGGGAGCGCGCTGGTGCAGTATCGGGGGTTCCACGAGCGCGGCTTCGACATCGTGGCGATCTACGACGAGGACCCGGCCAAGGTCGGCCGCCCGTGGAACGGGCTGGTGGTGCAGGACGCGGCGCTGCTCGAAAAGGAAGCCGCCCAGCTCCAGCCCGACATCGCCGTCATCGTCACCCCGGGCGAGGCGGCCCAGGGGATCGCCGACCGGGTGGTGAAGTGCGGGGTGTCGGCCATTCTCAACTTCGCGCCGGTCCAGCTGCAGGTACCCGAGCATGTGACGGTCAAGGCGGTCAACCTGGTTCTCGAACTGGAGGCCCTGAGCTTCGCGCTGGCCAGCCGCTAGGTCCCCCCTGTTAGTTTCCGGGCAATGCCCGCCGTCCGCGTCACCTCCGAAGTCGGTCCGCTCGAAACCGTCCTGGTCCACACGCCGGGTCGGGAACTCGAGGCCGTCACGCCGGGTACCCGCGAGGACTATCTCTACGATGACCTGATCGGGCTCGAGGTGTCGGCCCGGGAGCACCGGCGGCTGGTGGCCGTGCTGAAGAAGTTCGGCCGGGTGGTGGAGATCAGCGCGCTCCTCGAGCAGACGCTGGCCCAGCCCGAAGCCCGCGAGTACCTGATCACCCGCACCATGGACGTGGTCCCGTCGGAGCCGCTGGCCCAGCGGCTGGCGGAACTCACGCCGCGGGCCCTGGTCCGGATGCTGATCGAGGGGGCCGAGGAGCCGGGCGGGTCGATCGCGCGGACGGTCAACGAGGTGGGGTTCGTCCTCCCGCCGCTCCCCAATCTCTTCTTTCCCCGCGACATCGGGATGGTCGTCGGCGACCACGCCGTGGTGGGGTCGATGCGGTACGGCGTCCGGTGGACCGAAGAGCTCCTGATCAAGACCCTCTTCACCTTCCATCCCGAACTGGCCAACGCCGGGTTCCTCTACGACGGGTCGGAGGAGCGGCGGAGCAACTACCACCTCGAGGGTGGCGACGTCCACGTGATCCGGCCCGACCTCCTGGTCGTGGGCTATTCGGAACGGACCTCGCCCGCCGCGCTCGACCGCCTCTGCGACGACGCCTTTGCCCGGACCCGGGTCACCGACGTGATCGTGGTGGTGATGCCGCGCGAACCGACGGCGATCCACCTCGACATGCTTTTTACCCACCTCGACCGCGACCTCTGCGCCATCTATCCGCCGGCGTTCATCGGACCGGAGCGGCTCACGATCCTCCACCGGAAGAAGGGGCGGAAGACGGTCAAGGAGCGGAGCGACCTGTTCGTGGCGCTCCGGCAGGTGGGGCTGCCGCTGACGCCGGTTCTCACCGGCGGGACGAGGCGGATCGCGCAGGAGCGGGAGCAGTGGTCGAGCGGGTGCAACTTCGTGGCCGTGCGGCCCGGGGTGATCATCAGCTACCAGCGGAACGAGGAAACCCTCCGCCAGCTCGAGGCGGCCGGATTCTCGGTGGTGCCGAACCAGGACTTCCTGGCCTTCGACGACTGGGACGATTCGCGGGGCCGGGTGGCGATCACCATTCCCGGCAGCGAACTGGTCCGCGGCGGCGGCGGCCCGCGGTGCATGACGATGCCGATCCGCCGGGCCGACATCTGGTGACCGGGCTCGCGGCGGTTCCGAGCGGAACGTTGGCCGATCGGGCGCTCGATCTGCTCCTGGCCGGGCCCCAGCCCGCGGGCGAATTGTCGCGGCGAGTCTTCGGGATGCCGCGGGCGCCGGCGGCGGTGGCGGAACGGCTGGCGGTGGCTCTGCTTGGCGCCGACCCGCGGGTGCGCCGCCTGCCCGACGGGCGGTGGGGGCTGGTGGCCCAGGCGGCCGGGTCGCCGCTGATCGACGACGCGGCGTTCGCGGTGGTCGACGTCGAGACCACCGGGAGCCGGCCGGGCGGGTCGGACCGGGTCACCGAGGTGGCCGTGGTGGTGGTGCAGGGCACCCGGTGCGAGCTGGTGTTCGAGAGCCTGGTCAATCCGGAGCGGGGCATTCCCGCCATGGTCACGGCCGTGACCCGGATCACCGAGCAGATGGTGCGCGCGGCCCCGACCTTCGACCAGGTGGCCGACCAGGTGCTCGACGCGCTGGCGGGCCGGGTGTTCGTGGCCCACAACGCCCGCTTCGACTGGTGGTTCCTCAAGGCCGAACTCCAGCGGGCCCGGGCCATGGGCCTCGAGGGCCAGCGGCTCTGCACCGTGCGGCTCGGCCGGAACCTGGTGCCCGGGTTGCCGTCGTACGGACTCGACGCCATGGCGCAGTACTTCGGGCTCGAGAACCCGGCCCGCCACCGCGCCGGCGGCGACGCCCTGACCACCGGCCGGGTTCTCCAGCGGCTCCTCGATCTGGCCCGCGGGCGGGATGCCCGGACCCTGGCCGACCTCGAGATGCTCCAGGTCCGCCGCCGCCGCAAGAAGAAGGGCAAGCGGCGGACCAGCGCGCCGGAGGACGCCACCTGATGGGCCTGGTCCGGACGTTCACGTTAGGCAGCATTCGCTGCCACGCCCTCGAGACCGGGACGATGCGCCTCGATGGCGGGGCCGTCTTCGGGATCGTGCCGCGGCCGGTCTGGTCGAAACGGATCGAGCCGGACGCCCGGAACCGGATTCCGGTGGCCATGCGGGCCCTGCTGGTGGAGCACCCCGACGGCCTGGTGCTGATCGAGACCGGCCTGGGCAACAAGGAGGACGCCCGGTTCCACGAACTCTACGGGGTGGACAACGCCGGCCCGGGAGGCCGGAGCCGCCTCGAGGAGGCCCTGGCCGCCGCCGGGCACCGGCCCGAGGACGTCCGCTGGGTGGTCAACACCCATCTCCACTTCGATCACGCCGGCGGCAACACCTGGGTCGAGCGCGACGAGACCGGCGTGGCGTTAGGCGGCGAGCGGCTGACCTTCCCGAACGCCACCTACCTGGTCCAGTGGGGCGAGCTGGAGTTTGCTCGCGATCTCGACGAGCGGACCCGGAACGCCTACCGGCCCTCGGGGTACGAACCCGTCGCCGAGGCCGGCCGCTGGAAACCCCTCCGGGGCGACGTCGAGATCCTGCCCGGGCTGTCGGCCCGGGTCACCCCGGGGCACGTCCCCCACCATCAGAGCCTGGTGCTCCGGAGCGGCGGCGAAACCCTGGTCTACCTCGGCGACGTCATGCCCACCCGGCATCACCTGGCGCTTCAGTGGATCGCCGCCTTCGATCTCGAGCCGCTTCGGACGCTCGACTCGAAGAAGAAGCTGTTCCGGGCGGCGCAGGACGACGGCTGGTGGTTCTTCTTCGGCCACGACGCCGAGATCGTCATGGGCCGGCT
>JAEUJH010000245.1 GCA_016794825.1 Gemmatimonadota bacterium | reverse complement strand
TCGACCCGGGCGTCGTCGAACCGCCAGTCGGTCCGCACCGTCATGGCGTCGAAGAACCCGGTGGCCTCGAGCGGGCCGCTGATCCGACCCCGGAGCGGGAGGGTGTCGAGGTAGGGACGGACCGCCTCGAGATCGAGGTTGCCGAGGTCGAGCGCGAGGTCGCGGAACCCGAGGCCCCGATGGACGTCGAGGATCGCCACCAACCGGCCGGCCACCCGGCTCGACGCGTCGCGGACGTCGAGATCCCGGATGTCGTACTCGGTCCGGCTCCCGGCCAGGGACCGCGCCACCACCCGCCCTCGACCCTGGAGCGCCGGAAAGTCGGGCGACACCCAGCGGAGATCGACCAGGTCGAGCCGCGACGCCGCCATCTCGAACTGGTACAGCAGGGTGTCCTGGGGCCAGTCGATCCGTCCCTTGCCCCGCGTCACCGTGTTCGGGAGCGCGGCCCGTTCCAGATCGAAGAGCAGACTGTCGGCGCCCTGGACGATCTCGCCCCGGAGGTCCACCACGGTCAGGCCCGGATCGCTGACGCGAGCCGCCAGGGATCCGATGGTGGCGGAGAACGGTTTCCGATCCGGCGACGAGATCCGCATCGTCGGGAAATGGGCGTTGACCCGCTCCAGCGTCCGGATCGCCACCAACCCGTCGCTCGGCCGCTCGGCCGGTTCGATCCGGCGGCCGGGTTTGGCTCGCTCGGCGGCCAGGGCGGAATCGCGCTGCCGGTCGGTTCGGAGCCGGCCGTCCGGATTCCAGGGCGTCCGCACCGTCACCGTGCCATCGACGATCCGGAGTTCGTCGAGCTGGAGCAGCGTGCCGGGGCCGGTGCCGGGCGGTCCCTCGTTGAGCTTGAGGATTTCCTGGTAGTTCATCCGGCCGCCCCGGTGCTTGACGACCTCGAGGCGGATGCCGGTGGCCTGAACGGATTGGAAGAGGAACCGCTTGGCCAGCAGATCGGCGAGCCGGAACCGGATCTCGAGCCGCGGAACATCGGCCAGGAGCGATCCGGCGGTGTCGCGGATCACCACCGAGTCGAGCTGAAGACCGGTCAGAAAATCACCCCGGATCCGGCCGATCGACACCGAGCCGCGGACCAGCCGGTTCGACTCCTCGGTGACGAGCCGGGCCAGGAGGTCCTTCCCCGGTGGCACGGTCACCAGCGCGGTCAGGGTCCCGAGCCCGGCGGCGACGATCGCGAAGACCGTCACGAACAGGATCCGGAGGAGTCGCCGCCGCATCAGAACGCCTGCCCCACGGAGACCTGGAAGTTGAACTTCCGGTCGAGCGGCTTCCGGTAGTCGTTCCGCACCAGGGTGAGTTCGCTGCCGTTGGCGGCGTAGAGGGCGCCCTCGGGAAGCGGCGCGCCGCTGTAGGCCACGTCGAGCCGCATCGGCCCGAGCGGGGTCGCGAACCGGAAGCCGAGCCCGGGGGTGATCCGGAACGGCGCGCTGTTGGCGGCGCCCCGTTCCCAGACCCGGCCGCCGTCGAGGAACACCGCCCACCGGAGCCGGTCGCCGAAGACCGGCGACGGGAGCCGCAGCTCGAGGTTGGCGATGACCGTGGTGTTGCCCCCGATCGGCGCCACCTGGACCGAATCGTCCGCGATGACCTCGCCGCCGGCCCGGACGTTCGACTGGGTGGTGACGTAGACGATCGGGCCGAGTTCGTTGCGGTCGAAGCCGCGGACGTCGTTGGCGCCGCCAGCGTAGAACCGCTGCTCCGGCGGGACGAAGTTGGCGGCGCCGGCGCTCAGGCGGAGCCGGGGCGAGAAGGTGACGCCACCCTTGACGTGGGCGGCGAGGACCACGGCCCCGCCTAACGGCCGGTACCAGGACCCCTCGGCCTGGACCCGGGTGAACTCGGAGAACCGGGTCGAGCCGAGCAGGGGCGAACTGAAGGTGACCTCGAGACTCTGGATCGAACCCCGGGTCGGATCGAGGAAGTTGTTGACCCGCTGCCGGACCAGGCTCCCGGTGAGCGACCCGGTAAAGCGCCGCTGCCGGAGTTCCTCGATGTCCCCTTCCCGACACGCCAGGAAGAAGGCGCAGAAGCTGACCGCGCTGGCCTGGGTCGACCCGTAGCTGAGCCGGTAGGTGAGGGCGATCGGCACCCCGCGGGCGCCCTCCCGCGAGAAGGTGGCGCCGACACCGACCTCGTCGCGGAGATAGACCTTGAACTCGGACCGCCGTTCCGCGAACAGCGTTCCCGTGATCGCGTTCGACGGCGACAGGAACGCCGGCCGCCGAAGCGAGGCGTTGACGCCGTAGTTGATCTTCCGGGACCCGATGGTGTCTTCCTCGAGCCCCTGGCAGATGGTCGAGTTGAACGGCGCCACCTGGACCCCGAGCTTCGAGACCGACCCGCTCAGGTCGACCTGCCGGCCGCGGCCGCCCACGTTCCGCGCCGTCCACCCGGCGTTGGCCCGCATGCAGTCGTTGGTTCCGATCCCGAGACCGGCCCGGGCCCGATGGAGCGGGCCCTCCTGGACCTGGACCAGCAGCGGCACCGTCGGATCGCCGATCGTGAAACGGGTGGTGTCCATCTCCACCGTCGCGAACCGGAAGAGACCGGACTGATAGAGGTTGAGCTGGCTCCGGTAGAGTTCGGAGGAACGGAACGGGCGGCCGGCGCGAGTGGCCAGGAGCGACCGGACGAACGAGGAATCGACGTCGCGAGTGCCCGCGATCCGGATCGAGCCGATCACCGCGGGCACGCCGGGATCGGCGATCAGCTCGAGATCCGCGGTCCGCGCCGCCACGTCGACGGCCCGTTTGCCGATCAGCACCGAGGCCGCCGGGTACCCCCGGTTCCACAGCCGGGTCTGGATCGTGTCGCCCACCGCCAGCAGCAGGGTCCGGTTGTACGGCATCCCGACCCGGAGCGGCAGGTCCTGCATCAACCGGGCGCGATCGGGCAGCGAGTCGAGCCCGACGACCGAGAGCGAGCGCACCCGGACCGGTTCGCCCTCGGTGATCCGAAAGGTGATGTAGGCGTTCTCGTCGGTCCGGATCACCACGGTGTCGACCTTGGCTTCCATGAATCCGGCCCGCTGGTAGAACAGCCGGATCCGGGCGACGTCGACCCGGAACTCCCGCTCGTTGAGCCGGCGCTTCTCGCCCAGGCCGAGGAACGGCAGCTGGCGCGCGAACCAGGCCGACTTGGTCGTGGCGATCGCCGCCTCGAGGGCCAGCGCATCGATCGAGTGATTGCCCTCGAACTTGAGGCGGCGGATGACGAGTCCCTGGTCCTGTCCGAACCCGGCCGCGGGCAGGGCGCAGGTCGCGGCGAGCACCGCGCCCACTCGCCCCCAACGCGTTCTGGCGACGACTGCCCAAAACCCGGACACGCCCCCGTCATGGGTGGCTCGAAAGTCCGTGGAACCAGGAATTGACCGCACCCCCTAAATGTAGTAGCCTGTTGACGTTACGCCACGGCAACCCGGTTTCTGCCATTTTCGGCCGTTCCGGAACGCCGTCGTCAAGGACCCGCCAACCTCGGGGACGACCACTGACTAGCTCCACGACACTCGCGACCGCCGCGTGCCTCGCGCTGGCGTGCCTCCCGGTCGGGCCCGCCGTCGGCCAGTCGCTGGGCGTCCGCCTAACGCCGAAACTCGACCAGGCGCCGCTCGACCGGCACCACTGGGGCGTGGCGGTCCTCGACCTCCGCGGCCGGCTGCTCTTCGGCCGGAACGCCGACCGCCTGTTCGTGCCGGCCAGCAACACCAAGCTGGTGGTCACGGCCGCGGCCACCGCCCTCCTCGACCCGGAGGCGTCGATCCGGACCGAGGTCTACCTCGACGGGGCGGTGCGGGACGGCACCCTGGCCGGCAACCTGATCCTGGCGGGCGCCGGCGACCCGACCTGGTCGCGCCGATGCTTTGCCCTCGACACGCTGGCCCCCGGCGCGTGCGACGCCGACCCCCTCGATCGACTGCGGCCGGTGGCGGCGGCGCTGAAGCGCCACGGCATCGTCCGGATCGCCGGAGCCGTCGTCGGCGACGGCAGCGCGTTCGAGCCGACGCTGACCCACCCCACCTGGGAAACCGACGACCTCGTCTGGGCCTACGCCGCCCCGGTGTCGGCCCTCGGCTTCAACGAGAACACCGTGGTCGCCACCGTTCGGCCCGGCACCCTCGACGGGCCCGCGACGATCGATCTTGCCCCGGACCTGGGCGCCCTGCTGATCGAGAACCGGGTCGTGACGGTGACCGACAGCGGCCCGACCACCGTCACCTGGTCCCGCTCCGCCGACGGCACCACCGCGATCGCGACCGGCACGATCCGTCTGGGCCATGCCGGCGACCGTTCCCAGCTCGCGGTCCCGGACCCGAACCGGTTCGCGGCCCTGGCCTTGGCACGGGTCCTGGCCGACTCGGGGATCAGTGTTCTGGGCGGGGTGACGGGCACCACCGATTCGACCGCGTTCGCGGCGGCCCGCCGGGGCAACCCCGTGGCCGCGATCGAGTCGCGGCCCGTCAGGGACTGGATCTTCCCGATCCTCAACGTCAGTCAGAACTGGGTCGCGGAGATGCTGCTCAAGCAGCTCGGCCTTCGGTTCGGGGGTGAGGGCTCGTGGCGGGCTGGCCTGGCGGTGGAACGGCGGTTCCTGATCGACTCGGTCGGGGTCGACTCGACCCAGTTCCTGCTCCACGACGGCTCCGGCCTTTCGGCCAAGAACGCCGTGACGCCGCTGGCGTTTGCCCGGCTCCTCGGCTTCGTCCAGCGGCACCCGCGGTTCCCGGCGTTCTCGGCGGGGTTGCCGCGGAGCGGGTCGATGGGATCGCTCCGGAACCGTTTCCTCGGAACCCCCGTGGCCGAGCGGGTGTTCGCCAAGACCGGCAGCATCGGGCAGGTGAACAGCCTGTCGGGATACCTGACCGATCCGGACCCCCGCCGCCCGCCCTGCCGGATCTTCAGCGTCCAGGCCAACACCCACGCCCTCCGCGGCCGGGCGATGATCCAGGCCATCGACAGCGTGGTGGTGGAAATCGGGCGACGGACCCGCTGCGCCGCCGCGGCCGGAGCCGGCCTCCCTGCCCGATGACGGTCGCCCTATGTTTGGGCCGCACCCGTCCGACGAGGCCTCAGTGAAGATCTACACCAGAACCGGCGACCAGGGCACCACGGGCCTCTTCGGCGGCGGTCGCGTGTCCAAATCCCACCCGCGGGTGGCCGCCTACGGCGACGTCGACGAACTCAACTCGATCCTGGGACTGGTCCGGGCCACGGCGCCGGTGGAGTTCCACGACGCCATCCTCGACCTGATCCAGCGAGACCTCTTTTCCATCGGCGGCCAGCTGGCGACGCCCGATCCCGACAAGGTGAAGGAGGCGCTCGAGAAGGCGCTGCTCGATCCCGACCGGGTCGGCCAGTTCGAACGGCTGATCGACGAGGCCGACCGGGAACTCCCGCCGCTCAAGGCGTTCGTCCTGCCCGGGGGGACGCCAAAGGCCGCGGCGCTCCACGTGGCCCGGACGGCGTGCCGCCGGGCGGAACGGAGCATCGTGACCCTGGCCGGCGAGGAACCGGTGCCGGAGGTGTTCCTGACCTACCTCAATCGACTGAGCGACCTCCTCTTCACGCTGGCCCGGCTGGCCAACCACCGCGACGGCCGGGGCGACATCACGTGGTGAACGCGCCGCGGCGGGTGACCGTGACCCACGCCGCCGGCCACTACGAGGTCTCGATCGGCGCCGGGCTGGTGGCCGATCTGCCGGCCATCGCCGCGGCCGCCCTCCCCGGGCGCCGGCTGGTGGTCATCACGGATCGCAACGTGGCCCGGCTGGTCGAGCAGCCCCTCAAGGTGCCGGTGCTGGTCGTCCCCGCGGGCGAAAGCGCCAAGACCCGCCGCCGCTGGGCCGATCTGACCGACCAGCTGCTCGACCTGGGACTCGGCCGCGACGGCGCCCTGGTGGCGTTCGGCGGCGGGGTGGTGGGCGACCTGACCGGGTTCGTGGCGGCCACCTACCTCCGCGGCATTCCCTTCCTCCAGGTGCCGACGTCGCTGCTCGCCATGGTGGACGCGTCGGTGGGCGGCAAGACCGGGGTCAACACCCACCACGGCAAGAACCTGGTTGGCGCCTTTCATCCGCCGGCGGCCGTGGTGGCCGACCCCGCGGTCCTCACGACCCTGGGCCGGACCCACCTGCGGGGCGGTCTGATCGAGGCGGTCAAGCACGGCCTGGTGGCCGACGCCGACTACTACGACTGGATCGACGACCAGAGCGGGGCGCTCCGGGCACGGGATCCGGAGGCGGTGACGACGCTGGTGGAGCGGAGCGTCCGGATCAAGGCTGAGGTGGTGGGGGCGGACGAACGGGAGGGGGGGCGACGCGCCATCCTCAACGCCGGCCACACGGTGGGCCACGCGCTCGAGTCGGCGTCGGGCTATCGGTTGCCGCACGGCGAGGCGGTGGCGGCGGGCCTGGTGGTGGAGACGGTAGTGGCGGAGGCGCTCGAGCTGGCGCCGGAGGGCCAGGCGGCGGACCTGATCCGGCGGCTCCGCCGGCTGGGCTGGAGCGGGACCCTGCCGACGGATGACGACGCCCTGCTGGCGGCGATGCGGCGCGACAAGAAGGTCCGCGCCGACGCGATCCGGATGGCGCTGCCCCGGGCGCCGGGCGGGCTCGCGGCCGAGCCGGCCGAGTGGACGACGGCCACCCCGGACGAGATCGTTAGGCAGTCGTTAGGCAGCGCCCGCCGGCTCCTCGGCGGCTGATCCGGACCCCGTCCGCCGGAACCCCGGCCCCGCCTTTCCACATTCCCCACCAACCCCAACCCGTTGCGGCGCAACCAGTTACCACACTCCATCCACACCCGTCCACATCGACTTTTCCACCCGACGTCGACAAACCGCGCAACTCGTTATCGCCTAACGAACTTCCATGTTGACGGCCTAACGCTATTGACTGCGAGCCTAACAGTTCCCTAGATTGCGTTCGGCTTCCAGAGCAAATCGCCGTTCATCGCTCCTAACGCGAGCCAATTCGCCAATTCGCAGGTCGACATCTCTCGTCGAGGTGGTATGAGTACGTACCGCGAGCGCCGGTCGCGTCCTTCGACCCGGTCTTCCGCTGGCAGTTCCTTCGATCAGTACCTGCTCGACATCCGCAAGCTGCCGATGATCACGGACCCCAAGGAAGAGGTCCGACTCGCCAAGCGCGCCCAGAAGGGCGACCCCGAGGCGATGGACCGGCTGGTGACGGCCAACCTCCGGTTCGTGATCTCGTACGTGAAGCGGTTCCAGGGTCACGGCCTCGATCTGGCCGAACTGGTCGCCATCGGCAACGAGGGACTCCTCAAGGCGGTCCGGAAGTTCGACCCGGCGCACGGCGTCAAGTTCATCAGCTACGCCGTCTGGTGGGTTCGTCAATGCGTGCTCAAGGCGCTGGCGGAGCAGACCCGGACGGTCCGGATCCCGCTCAACCAGAACGCCGCCCTCCTCCGGATGGCCAAGATCGAGGGCCTCCTGAGCCAGGAACTCGGCCGGTCGCCGACCGATGCCGAAACGGCCCAGGTGCTCAACGAATCGGTCGACACGATTCGCGCCTCCCGGCTGGTGTCGACGGTGGAGATCTCCCTCGACGCGCCGGTCGAACGGAGCGAATCGGGCTCGGCCACCTTCGGGGAGCGGGTGCCCGGGTCGGCCGGTGGCGAGGTCGAGGAGTTCGTCGACCTCGGCCTCCAGCGGGAGTTCCTCTCCAAGCTGTTCGAGCGGTATCTCACCCCGCGGGAGCGCCGGATCCTGTCGCTCTACTACGGGCTCGAGGAAGGCTCGGAAGCGCTCACCCTGGAAGGGATCGGGGCGCTCCTCGGCGTCACCCGCGAGCGGGTCCGCCAGATCCGGGAGCGCGCCTTCGAGAAGCTCCGCAACTCGCCGGAGGTGAAGTACCTCCAGCAATCGACGGTCGCCGCCTGAACCAGGCGGCCCCCGGCTCGACCCCGCCGGCGACGGCGGGGTGACCGGTGGCGGGACGGGTGGCGGCGGATCGACGGCAACGCGCCCGATCCGCCGCCGTCGTTTTCGGGATCGGCCCCCCGGCTGCCTAGATTACCGGATGCCTTCGTACCCTCTCTTTCCGCTGTCCGTGGTCCTCTTTCCGGGGTCGCTGCTGCCGCTCCATATCTTCGAGCCGCGGTACCGCCGGATGCTGGCCGACTGCGCCGAGGGCAATCACCGGTTTGCCATCGTCCCGCCGGGCGACGGCGGCGAGCCTCCCGAGCCCGGCTCGCTCGGAACCGTGGCCCGGATCCGCGCCATCCAGCCGCTCCCCGACGGCCGGTCCAACATCGTGGTCTCCGGCGAGGAACGGGTGACGCTGACCGAGGTGGTTCCGGGTCCGGAGCCCTACCTGACCGGCTCCGTCGACCCGCTCGCCGATCTGCCCGACGTTCAGGTGTCCTCCGACGCCGACCTCGCCGCCCTCCGCGGTCTGGCCGAGCGGTACGCGACGGCCCTCGGCGTCATCGCGGACCAGGAACGGGAGGCCGAACTCTCGACCGACGCGGCCCTGGTCAGCTTCCAGGTCGCGGCGCTGGTCGAATGGGACTATGCCGCCAAGTACCGCTTCCTCGGGATCCGGTCGGCGCGCGAGCGGGTGACCCGCCTCCTCCAGGCGCTGCCCGGTCTGGTGGAGCGGGCCGAACAGCGGGCCGCGGTCCACCGGCGCGCCTCCTCCAACGGCAAGGGACCCCACCATTGAGTCCGGCCGCCCCGGAGCAGATGGCGTCGCCGAAGCCGGCCGATCCGGATCTGGCGCGGGCCCTGGCCGCGATCGTGGGCCCCCGCTGGGTCAAGACTCGCGGCGCGGAACGACGGACGTATGAAGCCGACGGCCTCCCGACCCACGCCTCGGTCCCGATGCTGGCCGTCCTGCCGGGATCGAAGGCCGAGGTGATCGCGATCGTCCGCCTCCTCCATCAGCGTCAGGTGGCCTGGGTGGCCCGGGGAGCCGGCACCGGCCTGTCGGGCGGCGCGCTCGCGGATGACGAGACCGTGCTGATCCCGCTCACCCGGCTCAACCGGATCCTCCGGATCGATCCGAACGCCCGCCGGGCCGTGATCGAGCCGGGCGTGGTCAACGCCCGACTCTCCGAGGCGGCCGCGCCCTTCGGCCTCGCGTACGCTCCCGACCCGTCGAGCCAGACGGCCTGCACCATCGGCGGCAACGTGGCCGAGAACGCGGGCGGCCCTCATTGCCTCAAGTACGGCGCCACCACCGCGCACGTCGCCGCCATCGAGGTGGTTCTGCCCGACGGCACGGTGACGACGTTAGGCTCCCCGCAGGGCGAGCCCTGGGGCCCCGACCTGGTGGGGCTGTTCGTCGGCTCCGAGGGGATGTTCGGGATCGCGCTCGAGATCACCGTCCGCCTGGAACCGGTGCCGGCCGCGGTCCGGACCCT
>JAEUJH010000240.1 GCA_016794825.1 Gemmatimonadota bacterium | reverse complement strand
CAGTGGTTCCACTCGGATCTGGCCCTGATCCCGAGCGAAAACGTCGGCCTGTTCATCTCGACCAACACCAGCACCGGCAGCGCGATCAGCTTCCAGCCGTTCCTGAAGGCGTTCCTCGATCACTACTACCCCGAGGACCTCCCGGTGCTGACGCCGACCGAGGGGGCCAAGGCGGCCGCCAAGCGCTACGCCGGCGAGTACCTCTTCAACCGCTCCAGCTACACCACGTACCAGAAGGTCATGAACCTGTTCGGGGCCATCCCGATCCGGGCCAACGAGGACGGCTCGCTCAACGCCACCACGCCGTTCGGCGCCATGCGGCTCGTGTCGGTCGACTCGCTCCTGTTCCGCGACGCCCATTCCGGGACGCTGGTGGCGTTCCGGGCCGACGAGCAGGGCAACATCACCCACGGCTTTCTCGATGCCGGTCCGATGATGGCCATGGAAAAGCAGTCGACCCTGTCGTCGCCCGGTTTCCACCGGAACCTGCTGATCCTGGCCTTCGTGACCTTTGCCGGCATCCTGATCGCGGTCGTGGTCCGGTTCTTCGGAAGGAACGCCCCCGGGCGGCCCGCCCCGGATCGGCCGATCGCCACGGGCCGCCGCCTGATGGCGGTGGTGGCGCTGGCCCAGTTCGGGTTCGTGGCCATGGTGGCGGCGGTGGCGGCCGATCCGAGCTTCGTCTTCAAGGGCGAGTCGTTCGGGCTCAAGGCCGCCCTGGCGCTGCCGATCCTGGGGCTGGTGCTGACGTTAGGCGCGGCCTGGGTGGCGGTGACCCAGTGGCGGAGCGCCGCCGGCACCACCGCCGCGCGGATCCGTCACGTCGGGGCGGTGCTGATCGCGCTCGGGTTCTTCTGGTCGCTCAACACCTGGAACCTGCTCGGCTGGCGCTTCTGACGGCGGGAGGGGGAGGTGCCCGGGCGGCGCCTCCCCCTCGTCACCCGTTCCTGCGGTTCGAAGTTCCTCGCTCCCGGCCGGATCCGCCCGCTATCCCTCCGCTGGGTCCATGAAGACCAGCTTACCGCTCGCGAGTCCGAAAACCCCCGTCTCGATCGCCACCACGCCGCCCTTGGGGAAGTCGATCGTCAGGCGGGTGGGCGAGCCGGTGAGGAGCAGCGAAGCCAGTTCGCCGAGCCAGGGTTCGTGCCCGACCAGGGCCACCACCTCGTCCGGCTGGCGGGCTCCGACCGCCTCGGCCAGGTGGGCCACGTTGGGTTCGCCGGCCAGCCCCGGGGCCTCCACTCGGCGTTTCTTGCCGGCACCGGTTTCCCGGGCCAGGATGGCGGCCGTCTGCCAGGCCCGCTTCCAGGGGCTCGAGAGGACGACCGTCGGGACGTAGCCACGGCGCGCCAGGCGGCGGCCGACCCGTTCGGCCACCCGGCGCCCTTTCGGGATCAGGGGGCGGAGGGAATCGTCGGGGAAGAGAGCGGGGTCGCGGTCGGCGGCGTGGGCATGACGGCAGAGCAGTATGAGCATGGCAAAAGCATAATCTCGACCAGCCCGCCGACCAGGCCAGATGGCCCCACCCGTCGCCGGGTCGCGCCCCCTTGGCACCCGCCTTGCCTTTCTCCCCTCGGGCCGGAACGAACTGCCGGCGCGCGGGCTCCTCAAGTTCCGGCGCCCGCCGCCGAGAACCGGTCATCAGTGCAGGTCAGGCCAGAAGGCCCATGGACTCGAGAAAGGAGTCGCCCGTGACCCGGACGGTCGCGCGTCATACCGTGAGCTGGTGCAACCGATCGATCGAATGGGCCGCCGTGGCCGTCGAGGACGATGTCGTTCCGGCCGGTCCCCGCAACGCGGTCTGGAGTTATCGACTCGACGGGCTCACCTACTTCGGGTTCCCGTTCGATCCGGTCGAGGAGACCGGCACGACCCGGCAGCGCGCCCTCAATTGGCTCAACCGGCATCACCTGATCGTGCGTCGCGAGCACCTCGTGGCCGATCTGAAGCCGTCGCTGCGGTGAGCCACCGGCTCGATTAATATTGGGCGCCGCTGAAACGGCGATTTTCCACAACCAACACGGGGCTGCTCGATGGCCATCATCTGGATGGACGGGACCTGGGGTGATCGCAACACCGCCAGGATCTCGGTCTTCGACCATGGTCTCCTCTACGGCGACGGCGTCTTCGAAGGGATCCGCGCCTACGACGGCCGGGTCTTCCGCCTGAAGGCCCACCTCGAGCGCCTCTACGATTCGGCCCGGGCCATCGCCATGCAGATCCCGATGCCCCAGGACGAGATGGCCGCCATCATCGAGGACGGCGTCGCCCGGTCGGGGCTCAAGGAAGCCTACA
Source organism: Gemmatimonadota bacterium (assembly GCA_016794825.1). Lineage (GTDB taxonomy): Bacteria > Gemmatimonadota > Gemmatimonadetes > Gemmatimonadales > GWC2-71-9 > SHZU01. The sequence goes on along the minus strand of JAEUJH010000240.1, from coordinate 2,158 downwards.
TCCGCCCCATCGTCACCCGGGGCGATGGCGACATGGGCATCGACCCGAAGAAGTGCGTCAAGCCCACGATCCTGGTCATCGTCGATTCGATCAAGATGTGGGCGGCCGATCGGTACGAGAACGGACTCGCGATGGTCACCGCGGGAACCCCGATTCCGCACAAGGAATCGCTCAACCCCCGGGTCAAGTCGCTCAACTACCTCCCGCACGTCCTGGCCAAGCACGAAGCCAACACCGCGGGCGCCGACGACGCGATCATGCTCGACGCGGCCGGCCACGTGTGCGAGGCCACCGGGATGAACCTCTGGATGGTCAAGCACGGCGTCCTCAAGACGCCGCCGCCCCACGCCGGCATCCTCCTCGGCGTCACCCGCGCCGTGGTCTTCGAACTCGCCGCCGCCGCCGGCGTCGAGGCCCGCGAGGAAATGCTCAACCGCTACGACCTCTACACCGCCGATGAGGTGTTCCTCTGCGGCACCGGCGCCGAGATCGCCCCGGTGCGGCAGCTCGACGGGCGCCCCATCGGCGACGGGCGGCCCGGCCCGATCACCCGGAACATCATCCAGCGGTACCGCGCCCTGACGCGCGGCGACTGATCCGTCGACGGCCGTCCGAGCCCCGGCGCCATTGCCCGGCCGGCCGTCTCCGACCCATATTCAGGCCCATCGGCAACGGGGAGTCGGCGCGTGGCCTGGCGGGTGATCGAAGTGGGAGGCGAGGTGTGGAACATCTCGATCGCCGCGGAGCGCCGCGCCAACTCCGACCAGTGGGAGCTCGTGCTCTCGTTCCGGTCGGCCGGCCCCAACCCGCGCCGGTTCTGGGCGCCGGTCCCGATGCAGTCCACTTCGAAGGCGACCATCTACTCCCAGGCGGAGAAACTCTCCGATCGCGAGCTGGTCGAGCTGCTCAACGAGCACAACGCCCGGCGCTGACTTCATGATCCAGATTCCCGTCCAGGACCTCCGGCGCGTGGCGGCGTCCCTGCAGGCGCTCCGCGGCCAGGCCATCGTGGACTGCGTCATGCGCTCCGACCTTCGCCAGCTCAAGATCGAGCTGGCCGACGGGCGGATCATGGTGATCGGGATCGAACTCGACGACACCGGCCGCCACCACCTGGCGGTCGACGTGGCCGCGCCGCTCGAGGATCTGGCGCGCCAGCTCGAAGTCAACCTCGAAGCCCGTCCCGGCTGACGTGGAAGACCGGGGCCGCCTCAAGTTCGCGGACTTTTCCCTCGATCGAGGCTCCACCGGGTTGTGCCGCGCCCGCGTGGTGTTGAGCTGGCCGAAGAGCACCCCCTACGTCGGCGAAGCGGCGGGACTCTCGTCGCAGGCCGGCGAGATGCGGTGCGCCGCCCAGGCCTGTCTGGCCGCCATTGCCCTCGCCATGCCGGAAATCGGGTTCGAGCTGGTCGGCGTCAAGGCCGTCAGGGCGTTCGACGCGACCGTGGTCATTGCCTCCCTGGCCACTCAGGGTCGGCTCGACGGCCCCCGAGTCGTCGGGTCCGCCCTCGTGCAGGATGACGCCCCCCGGGGCGCGGCGCTCGCGGTGTTGAGCGCCACCAACCGGCTCCTCACGGGCTCGGCCGAACCCCGGCGCTGACCTTCCAATTTCAAGTCACGCAACGCTTTGAGCCGGTCGAGCATCGAACCGGAAGCCCGCAATGTTGCCCTCGGGCGTGGGCCTTGCCATACTTTTGTCCGGGACTCCCCGGTTCGTTTTCGGTCATCGCTCCAGGGACGGTGAGATGCGACGTTGGTTGGCGGGACTTTTCGGGCTCTCCGTCCTCGGCTGTGCCGGTCACCCGATCGCCACCGTGTCGGGACCGGCGCCGGTGGAGGCGGAGCCGGCGGCCGAGTCCGTGCCCGTCCCCCCGCCGCCCGATCTCACCCAGATTCACGCCCCGCCCGACACCGCCGTGCTGCGGCGGCTGGCCGGCGACTCGCTCCAGGACCAGAAGGACCGCGAGATCCTCGAGCGGCTCCATGACGTGTCCGCCACGCCGGCGGAGGACGCGCTGGGCATCGAGGCCGAGGTCGATCTGGCCGAGATGTTCGACATCAACGTGGCCCGATACGCCGAACACGACCGGGTCAAGTTCTACCTCGATTTCTTCCAGGGCCCCGCCCGCGAACGGATGGCCATCTGGCTCGGCCGGCT
>JAEUJH010000543.1 GCA_016794825.1 Gemmatimonadota bacterium | reverse complement strand
TCCATGATCCAGACGACGGCGTCGAAGATGTCCCGGTCGGGCAGGGTGACGATCTCGTCGACGAACCGCTGGCAGACGGAGAACGTCGTGTCGCCGACCCGCTTGACGCGGAGGCCGTCGATGATGGTCCGGCAGTCGATGGTCTGGACCGAGCCGGCGGCGAGGCTTTCCTTCATGGCGGGGCCATCCGACGATTCGACCCCGATGACCCGGACCTTCGGGTTGTGGCTCTTGATCGCCATCGACACCCCGGAGATCAGGCCCCCGCCGCCGATCGGTACCACAATGGCGTCGAGTTCCGGCCAGTCGGTGACGACCTCGAGGCCGAGGGTTCCCTGACCGGCGATCAGCTGCGGATCGTCGAACGGGCTGATGTAGGTGAGGCCTTCGGTCCGGACCAGCTCGAGCGCCTTCTGGTTGGCCTCGTCCCAGATCTTCCCGTGGAGGACCACCTCGCCGCCGTACGCCTTGGTGGCGGCGATCTTGGCGGGGGTGGCGTTCTCGGCCATGCAGATGACGGCTCGGATCCCGTGGATCCGGGCGGCCAGGGCCACGCCCTGGGCGTGGTTGCCGGCCGAGGAGCAGACGACTCCGCGGCGCTTTTCCTCTTCGGTCAGGAACGTGAACTTGTTGAGGGGTCCGCGGAACTTGTACGACCCGACCCGCTGGAACAGCTCGGCCTTGAGCCGGGTGTCGAACCCGGTTGCCTCCGACAGCTGGCGCGAGGTGAGGAGCGGCGTGTGGTGAATGTGGGGGGCGATCCGGGCCCGGGCGGCGCGGAAGTCGTCGAGTGTCAGGGTCAGCATGAGGTCGGGGTCGGCCGAGGGCGGTTGAGTCAGGGGATGATACCCCCGGGCGGGACGCCCGTGTAGGGGCGGGGTGCCGCTGACGCGGCCGGGGCGTTAGTCTCCCTGCCGGCGCCCGAATGGCCCGCGCCGCGTGCGAGCCGCAGGATCCCCGCACGTCTCTATCCCGACACGCTCCACCCAGCGAAACGAGCACCCGATGGACCTGGCTACGGCGCGCCTGTTCCGGTGGGACGACCTCCCCGAGGAGGCCGTCACCAACCTCCTGTCCCGCAAGGTCATCACCGGCGAGAAGGTGATGGCGGCGCACATCCGGCTCGCGAAGGGGTGCGTGGTGCCGCTCCATTCGCACGAGGCGGAGCAGCTCTCGTACACCTTTTCCGGCGCGCTCAAGTTCATCATTGCCGGCGAGACGATCGTGGTCGGCCCGGGCGAACTGCTGGTCATTCCGTCCGGCGTTCCCCACGAGGCCGTGGCCCTCGAGGACACCCACGAGATGGACGTGTTCAGCCCGATCCGCCACGACTGGCTCGACCGGACCGATTCGTACTTCACCAAGGCCCCGACCCAACCGGCCGGCCTCCACAATCCGGCAGGCGGCGACAATCCCGCCACCCTGTACCGCTGGGACGAGGTCCCGGTGGAGGCGATCACCGAACACATCGACCGGGCCTACGTCTCCGGCGAGCGGGCGACCTTCTGCGACTTCTTCCTCCGGGCGGGCGCCATCGTCCCCACCCATCAGCACGAGGCGGAGCAGTTGAGCTGGGTCCGCTCCGGGCATCTCGAATTCACGGTCGACGGCGAGCGGTTCGACCTGCCGGCGGGTTCGGTGCTCCGGATTCCCGCCAACGTACCCCATGGCGCGACGGCCCGGGTCGATACCCGGATCGTCGACCTGTTCAGCCCCCGACGGGACGATTGGATCGCGCATCGCGACGCCTATCTCCGTCAGGGCAATCGTTAGGAGACCGGCATGCGCGCGATCCGGGTTCACCAGTTCGGCGATCCGTCGGTCCTGACGGTCGACGAGGTTCCCACGCCGGAGCCGGGGGTCGGGCAGGTCCAGGTCCGGGTTCACGCCGCCGGCGTCAATCCGGTCGACACCTACATCCGCTCCGGGCGATACGGGGTCCTCCCCACGCTGCCCTACATCCCGGGCTCGGACGGGGCCGGCACGATTTCGGCCCTGGGGCCGGGCGCGACCCGCTGGAAAGTGGGCGACCGGGTGTTCTTCCACGGCACCGCCCTGGGGCGGCCCTACGGCGCGTACGCCGAGTTCACGGTCAACGACGAGGACAAGCTGTACCCGCTGCCGGCCAACGTCGGCTTTGCCGAGGGTGCCGCCCTCGGGGTGCCCTACGCGACCGCGTACCGAGCCCTCTTCCACCGAGCGCACGCCAAGGCGGGCGAGATCGTCCTGGTCCACGGCGCCAGCGGTGGCGTCGGGATCGCGGCCCTGCAGCTGGCCCGGTGGAAGGGCCTCCGCGTCATCGGCACCGCGGGGAGCGCCCCGGGACTCGACCTGGTGCGTGCCAACGGGGCGCACTTCGCCATCAGCCACAAGGAGGCGCTCTACCTCGATCAGATCAAGGCGGCGGCCGATCAGGGTCGAGGTCCCGACGTCATCCTCGAGATGCTGGCCAACGTGAACCTCGACCAGGACCTCGACATCATCGCGTCGTATGGCCGGATCGTGGTGATCGGCAATCGAGGGCGGATCGAGATCGACCCGCGGAAGATCATGACGCGCGATGCCGTGGTCACCGGCCTGACGCTGTGGAACGCCAGTCAGGAAGACCTGGCGACGATCTACCGCGACCTGGTCACCGGTCTCGAAAGCGGCGTCCTGGTGCCCGTCATCGGGCAGGAGTGGCCCTTTGCCGAAGCGGCTCGCGCCCACGACGCGGTCATGACCCAGGGCGCCTACGGGAAGATCGTGTTGCTGCCGTAAGCCCGAAAAAGAACGAAGCGCCGGATCGGGGGAGATCCGACGCCTCGCTCGGGGATATGGTTCGGTCCTGGGGGGAAGCAGGAGTCGAACCGGGGAAGGAGGGTGGCGACGAATCGCCACCCGGGACGTGAAAAAGCAAGCGGTGTGCCCGCCCCCGCCCGCCCCAGGTTCGGGGTTCGCAACTGTCGGTGTGCCAGCGGGTTGGGCCCTGGCCGCCGAAGGCTCCGGAACCCGACCTCCAGGGGGGCGACCGGCCCCCTCGCCACAACCATCTGTGGTCCTGGCTCCACGCTCAGCCGCTGAGGAATCCCAATGCCGCTGTTTCGTTCCTCCGTTGCCCTGCTCCTCCTGGCCGCCGCGTCCGCGTCGGCCCAGGGGCCGGCCCGCCCCCGGGCGCGGGATCTGGGCGTGGCGCCCGGGGTGTTCCCGCCGGGCCCCCTGAACGCGATCACCGACGTCGACGGGGTCCGGGTCGGGCAGACGACGCTGATCGAGGGCGACTCGATCCGCAGCGGCGTGACCGCCATCCTGCCCCACGGCGGCAACGCGTTCCTCGATCGAGTGCCCGCCGCGGCCGTGGTCGGCAACGGGTTCGGCAAGCTGATCGGCACCACCCAGGTCGGCGAACTGGGCGAACTCGAAACCCCGATCCTGCTCACCTGCACGCTCTGCGTCTGGAAGGCCGCCGACGCGATGGTCGACTGGCTCCTCGAACAACCCGGCATGGAGGGGGTGCGGTCGATCAATCCGGTGGTCGGCGAGACCAACGATGGCGGGCTCAACGCGATCCGGCTCCGGCCGGTCACCCCCGCGGCCGTCCGCTCGGCGTTGACGGGGGCGTCGGGTGGTCCGGTGGCCGAGGGGACCGTGGGCGCTGGCACCGGCACGATCGCGTTCGGATGGAAGGGCGGGATCGGCACCTCGTCGCGCCGGCTGCCGAAGTCGTTAGGTGGCTGGACGGTGGGCGTGCTGGTGCAGTCGAACTTCGGCGGAGTGTTCGAGATCCTTGGCGTGCCGGTCGGCAAGGAACTCGGTCAGTATGCGTTCCGGCGCGACGTGGAAGGCGCCCAGGGCGGCGGCTCGATCATGATGGTGGTCGCGACCGACGCGCCGATCGACGATCGGGCCCTCCGCCGGCTGGGCGGCCGGGCGCTGCTCGGCATGGGCCGGACCGGTGGGTTCATGAGCAACGGGTCGGGCGACTACGTGATCGCGTTCGCCACCCACCCGGCGGTCCGCCGCCGGGTCGGTCCGGGGGCGCCTCGCGACACGATGGTGACGGCCCGACGGACCCTGTCGAACGACGAGATGTCGGCGCTGTTCGAGGGAGCGGTGGAGGCCACCGAAGAGGCCATCTACAACTCGATGTTCCGGGCCACGACGGTGACCAGTCGGGTCGGGACGGTCGAGGCGCTGCCCCTCGACCGGGTTCGGGCGCTGCTGGAGCGGTACGGGGCGGCGCGGCGTTAGGAGCGGGTCCACCGTCCGAGCGCCAGGCCGGCGGCGGTCGCCAGGAGCGACAGGACCACGGCGCCGGCCACGTTGAGCGCGGCCCGCCGGTGGTCGCCCGTTTCGAGCAGACGGACGGTCTCGAGGCTGAAGGTCGAGAAGGTGGTGTACCCGCCGCAGAGCCCGGCGGTCAGGAAGACCCGAACCTCCCTGGACGCGGTGTTGGCCACGGTCGACTCGGCCAGGAAGCCGAGGAGGAGCGACCCGGTGACGTTGACCACCAGGGTGCCGAGCGGAAACCCGGGTCCGGCCCGCTCCTGAATCAGATTGCCGAGCAGAAAGCGGGCGACGCTTCCGAGCGCCCCGCCGAGCGCGACGTACCAGACCATCCCGCCCTCCTTCCCGAAACGACAAGGCTCCCACGCCATCCCGCGCAGGAGCCATCAGCCGACCCCATCACCCGTACTTCGTCGTCGGGTGCAGGTTAGCCCGGCCTTGGCCGGCCGTCAACGTGGTTCAGGTGCGGGACATCCTCGGGGGCTCGGCGGCCAACAACTGATGGATCGCGGCCACGACCGCGTCGTCGTCACTCAGCAACACCAGCTCGCCGCCGCGGGGGGTGAACCGGAAGGTGCACCGGATCGCGCCGCGCCGCATCGCAAGAACTTGCACGGCCGGCGAACTCGTCTGGATCACGGCGACCTTGCCGAAATCGCCCCGGCGGATGGCGGCGGCGTTCTCCAGGAGTTCGACCCGAATGGCCTCGATGGTGACCGAATCCGCGCTCACGGCGGAGATGCGAATCCGGCCGCCGCTTTCGTTGGTCGCATATTCGATCACGGATGAGGTCGCGGAAGCGACCGTCAACACTGCAGGTTCCTGCGCGTCAGCGCTCGTCGGTCGGCAGATTGCGACGGTGGCGATGACACCGAGGAATCCGGGAACGGCCCGCAAGGCGGTCCGAAGGGGAAAGCGGCGCGCCACTTTCCGGGAGGCTGGGATCGTCATTGGCATCGTGGCTTTGAACCTGGCGACCCTCGAAAGGCAAGACGGGTGCCAGTGAAGGGCACCCGTTTTCGTCCCGGCCGCGAGACGGGAAAGGTTTTCCGGTCAGCGTCCGGCGGAGCGTCGGGCGGCGTCGACGAAGGCTCGAAACAGGTCGCGGGTCCGCGGGTCCTTTTCCTCGAGCATTTCGGGGTGCCACTGCACCCCGACGACGAAATCCTCGCCGGGGAGTTCGACGGCCTCGATCAGGCCGTCCGGCGCGATGGCCGAGGCGACCAGATCGGCGCCGAGCCGCTTGACGCCCTGGTGGTGCATGCTGTTGACGGCCACCCGGCGGGTGCCGAACGTCCGGGCGAGGATGGTGCCCGCGGCGAGTTCGACGTCGTGGGCCAGATAGTCCCGCTCGAAGCCGGTGGTCGGGAAGTAGTCGTGCTTGATGGCGTCGGGGTACTCGGCGTCGAGGTCCTGGTGGAGCGATCCGCCTAACGCCACGTTGAGGACCTGGAGGCCGCGGCAGAGCCCGAACAGGGGTTTGCCGTCCTCGATGGCCCAGCGGGCCAGGGTCAGCTCGACGGTGTCGCGGGCCGGGTCGATGTTGCCGAGTCGGGGATGGGGGGCTTCGTCGTAGATGGTGGGGTCCATGTCGACCCCGCCGGCCAGGAGGATCCCGTCGAGCCGTTCGTAGACGCAGCGCAGGGTCTCCAGGTCGTCATGGAGCAGCGGGACCATCCACGGCACGCCCCCCGCCTCGGTGGCCGCGTAGTAATAGCGCTGGTTCATGACCCAGGACGCGGGCAGCCCCTCGGGGATCCCGTCGATGGCCTGGAGCGTCTGGGTCGGAATGCCGACAGTCGGTCGGTAGCTCATGTCCGTCAAAGATATCGGGGTGGCCGGGTGGCCGGCACGGTCGGGCCCCTGGATCAGCAAACGCCGGGCCGGGGCCCCCGGTTCCGGGCCCCCGGGCTCCCGGGGCCCGTCAGGGGACCCCTTCCTCGGTTTCGGCAATGAGCTGGTCGACGACGGCGTGGAGGTCGCCGCCGGTGGCCTCGTACACGGCGAGCTGACGGTCGGCGCTGGTGCCCTTGTCGAGGATCGTGTAGGCGTACTCGATTTCCTTTCGGCTCCCGAGTTCGTCGATCACGTCGCCCACGAACCACTCGATCAGCTCCCGGATCAGGTCACGGGCCGGCAGCTCCTTGCTCTTGCCGAAGTCGATCATCTTCCCGTCGAGCCCGTAGCGGCAGGCCCGCCACTTGTTCTCCTCGATGAACGCGGCCGAGTACTGGCGCCAGCTGAGGTTGTCGCGGCGGAGCTTGTAGATCTTGGCGACGATGGCCTGGAACAGCGCGGCGATGGCGACCGCTTCGTCGACCTTGGTGCAGACGTCGCAGATCCGCATCTCGAGCGTCGGGTAGCTCCAGCTCGGCCGCACGTCCCACCAGATCTTCGAGGCGTTGGGGATGCTCCCGGTTTCGACCAGGGTGTTGACCACGTCCTCGAACTCGCCCCACGAGGTGAGGCTCCGCGGGATGCCGGTCCGCGGGAAGCTCCGGAACACGATGCTCCGATACGACTTGAGACCGGTCTTCCGGCCGAGCCAGAAGGGCGAGCTGGTCGAGAGGCAGAGGAGGTGCGGCATCATGTAGCGGGCCGCGTTCATGGCCTCGACCAGGAACTCCCGATCCTCGATCCCGACGTGGACGTGGGTTCCGAAGATCAGCAGCCGCTGGGCCAGATCCTGGAGGTCCTGCCGGACGCCGAGGTAGCGTTCCAGCGGGGTGATCTCCTGCTCCATCCAGCTCGAGAACGGATGACTGCCGGCCGCGACGACCTTGAGGCCGTTCTTGGCCGCGAGGTCCATCACCAGCCGCCGGAGCCGGATCAGCTCGGCCTTGGCCTCGGCCGGCGTGTGACAGACCCGGGTGCCGACCTCGACCATCGACTGGTGGAGTTCGGGTTTGATCTCGCCGAGCACCACCGATTCCTCCTTGAGGATTTCGGTGATGTAGGACCGGAGTTCCCGGGTCGTGGGGTCGATGATCTGGTACTCTTCCTCGATCCCGATCGTGAGGCTCGGCGGCTTCATGCGGCGGATGTCCCGGTGAGGAGTGCGGTCAACGGTCGCGAGGTTCGACGACGAAGGTGGGAATGGTCGATCCGCCGCCCGCCGTGACGTTGACGAGGGACGCGGTGGAGACCCTGGTGAGGCAACCGTCGACGAAGGCCCCGTCGAAGCAGAACGGCGCGGTGTCCACGATCCGCTCGGCAAAGACGACCTCGCCGTCGGCCAGGCTCGGGAACAGTTCGGCCGGCAGCCCGATCCGTTCCTGGACGATGGTCGGCCGCGACAGCGCGGTGGCGACCGCCCGGTTCCAGGTTTCGTCGTCGACTTCCCAGCCGAGGACGATGCCCGCGCCGCCGTAGTCGTCGTTCGGCTTGAGGACCAGCTGGTCCTTGTGCCGGGCCAGGTACGGCACCAGGTCGACGGTGACGCCGCTCACCTCGGTGGTGCGCTCCTCGACGACCCGGGTCCACGGCACGTGCTCGGCGATGACGGCGCGCTGGGCAGCGGTGAACAGGGCCGCGTTCCGTTCGTCGGACAGGACCGCGAGGCTGGCCTTCTTGTGGAGGATCTTGCAGCGGAACGGGTTGGCCATGCAGACGGCCCCGTCGCGGACCGCGCGGACCATCGGGTGGTCGAGCCCGCCCTCCTGGATCAATTCGTTGATCAGGACCCGCTTGTAGATGAGATCGATCCGGGTGCCCGCCACCCACAGCCCCCCTTGGCGGTACTCGACCTCGCGCGGGTCGCCGATCACGCACTCGAAGCCCATCGACCGGAAGTAGTCCTGGAAGATCAGGAACTCGCTCATCGTGGGGACTTCCTTCCAGTCGAGGATCCCGATGGTCGGCTTGGTGCGACCGCCGGAGAACCGCTGGTAGGCGCGGATGAGGGAATGGAGGACGTTGTGACGGGCCGGAAGCGGCGTCAGCTGGTGGCGTTCCCGGAAGACCCGCATGACCGGGATGCCGAGGAACAGTTCGGTCAGGGCGTCGTTGTAGCCCGATCCGGCGGGGGTTTCGGCGTTGTATTCGGTAAAGCGGAGCCGGCCGTCGTCCGGGGTGAAGAACGCGTCGAGTCGGGACACCGGCGAGGGCGCGATTCGGGGGTCCTCGAGCGCCAGGGTCCGCTCCCACGGTTCGAGCCGGAACTGATCCATGATCCGGGGCTCGGCCAGCGCCGCCTCGAGGGCGACGTCGAAGGCCCCGAGGAGGACGGCAATCCGGGACGACATCAACTGGTACTGGGCCCGGCTCAGGAAGCGGGGGCGGAGGACGGTGCAGAGAGCCCGATCGCCAAAGAACAGGCCGCGTTTCCGGAGTTCGGCCGTGAGCCATTCACCGGACTCGACGCCGAGGCCGGCGCCGAGGGCCGCGTGCCAGGCGTCGATCGCGCCGCGCGTCACGCCGGCCCCGGGCGCACCGGCCGCCCCTTCAGGAACTCCTCCCAGCTCGGCCGGGGCGCGGTCGAGGGCGCCTTGGCCAGCCGGATGGCCATGTCCGCCATCGCCTTGACGACCCACTCGAAGTGGTCCGGCGTGAGCGAGTAAATGTCCATGTCCGGGGCGGGGTTCATGAAGTCGATCGCGTAGGGGATGCCATCGCGGATGGCCCATTCGATCGAGTTCATGTCGTATCCGAGCGCCCGGACCAGCGTCAGCGAGTCCGCCACCACCCGGTCGTGCAGCGCCTTTGGCATGAAGTCGAGTTCGGGATGATACTTGCGCGCCTTGGGGTCGTACTTGATCGGGCGGATGACCTCCTGCCCGATGCAGAGACACCGGACGAACTCATCCCACTCGATGAACTCCTGGACGATCATGGTCAGGAGCCCGGAGCGATCGTAGTTGTAGAGCAGCTCCTCGAGGCTCCGGCAGACATAGACTTCCTTCCAGCCGCCGCCGTGCGCGTCCTTGAGGATGCAGGGCAGTCCGACGTAGTCGACGATGGCCTGCCAGTCGAGCGGGAAGACCAGGTTCCGGAGGCTCTCGGAGTGGACGATTCCCGGAACGTACTCCTTGTTCGGGAGGACGACGGTTTTCGGGCTGGCGAGGCCGAGCGACGTGGCGAGGGTCGCGCCGAAGAACTTGTCGTCGGCGGTCCACATGAACGGATTGTTGACCACCGTAACGCCCTGAAGCACCGCGTGCTTCAGGAAGGTCCGGTAGAACGGGACCTCGTGTGAAATCCGATCGATGATGACCCGATATTGCGCCGGGTCGTCCTGGTGCGGCGCGCCGAGTTTGACGAAGTCGGCCACGACGCCTTCGTTCCGGCTGTTGACCTCCTCGATGAACGCCGGCGGCCAGCTCCATTCCCGACCCACGATCAGGCCGACCTTCTTGACGTCTGGCGACATCGTGATTCCCCGCGCTGAGTTGGCGGCCGGGCGACGGGCCCGGTCCTGCCGCGAATGTAGGTCCCGGATCGTCAACCGGGAAGCGGGTCGGACGACTCGTCGCCCCGGCCAAGCACGAACGGGAGGGCCCGGGACACCCGGCGCCCCCAGGTTTCCTCGTTGTGCGCGCCGGCTTCGTCCTCGACGTAATCGAGGTCGCGGCCGAGGATCAGGCCCGTTTCGAGGAGGAGGTCGCGGAGGGCGCGGGCGTCGGACACCGCTCCGGACGGTTCGTCGAGCCCGATATCGAGGTACAGGCGACCCACCGCCAGATCGGCGTGCCGGGCGATGTAGGGGAGAATGGCCCGCCGGGCAAACCAGACGGATGGGCTCAGGGCCGCGGCCGAGCCGAACACGTCGGCGTATCGGTAGAGGGCGTAGAGGCTGATCAGCCCGCCCATCGACGACCCCGCGATGGCGGTGTGACGCCGCTCGGCCAGGGTCCGGAACCCGGTGTCGATCATCGGCTTCAGGGTTTCGGCCGTGAACGCCAGGTATCGGTCGCCGCCCCCGCCCCCGCGGTGGGGGTCCCGGAACGGGCTGTACTCGTAGAGCCGGTGGCGGCCCGCGTTGGCGATCCCGACGACGATGGCTTCCACGCCCCGGGCGCCGAGGTCGGCCAGGGTATCGAGCAGCCGCCAGTGGCCGGCGTAGCTGGTGGCGGGATCGAACAGGTTCTGCCCGTCCTGCATGTAGACGACGGGGTAGCGGTCGTTACCCGCGTCGTAGCTGGGCGGCAGGGCCACCACCACGTCCCGGTAGTTCCGGAGTTCCGGACTGAGAATCCGGCGTCGAACCATCAGGCGGACGCCGGGGGGGGCGTCGGCCGGGTAGGGTTCCCAGCGATCCGGGGGGGAGGGAGGCGCCATGTGGGTTGGAGTTCCGGTGGAAAAATCTAGCCGAGCGGCGGGTGCGGTGGTTGTGCCGGGCGACGGCTGGGCGTAAACTGGACCCCCACCCCACAGACGAGTCGCCATGCAAGGACGCACCGTGTTGCTCCTCCTGACCGGAGCCGTCGGGATTCCCGTGGCTGGATCGGCCCAGGGCAAGTCGGGCGTCGCCGTCACCCCGTTCATCGGACTGACCGTTCCGGGCCGCGACCTCCTGTTGCGGCCGGGCCTTACCGCGGGCCGAGACCAGGAAAAGCAGGGCCTGGTCGGGGTCGTCGGCGGCCGGCTGTCGATCGGTCTGACGGAACAGCTCGAGGTCGAAGCCGACGTGGCGTACGGATCGAGCGGGCTCAAGCTGTCCACGTTGTCGTCCCCGTCCGGGACCGACGCGGCCGTCCTCGCGATGAGCGGACGGCTGGCGTTCCGGCTCAAGCCCACGATCGAGCCGTTCTGGCTGACGATCCACGGCGGGGTGGCCGCCGTTTCCCGGACCTTCTCGAGTCGGAGCGGGCAGTCGGCAGGCATCCACGATGCCACCAATGTCGGGGCCGTGATCGGAACCACGCTGGGATTCCGGCTCGGATCCCGTTCGGCCTTCGTGGTGGGCATCGACGATTTCATCTACAACGCCAGCTTCGACGTCGACGCCGCCGGCACCGCGCCGGCCGGAAAGACCCAGTCGCTGACCCAGAACGACATCAGGATCACCCTTGGGCTCCGATTTGCCGTCGCCGGGCTCTAGCGGCGCCGACAGCCAGCCGTGGTCCGGGTGAATCAGGGCGGGTGAGGACCGGCGGTGGAGGAGTCTTTGGTTGAGTAGAAACACGAGGGGCCCCGTTGCCGGGGCCCCTCGTTCGTTTCGGTTGGACCGCTCGATCAGAACCGGGCGGTGACCCCACCCAGGATCCGGCGGCCGTTGACCGAGCCACCGTAGATCGCGTACCGCTGCTGATCGAACACGTTGAGGCCGGTGACGTAGACGCGGAGGTTGTTGTTGACCTCGTATCCCGCGTTGGCGTCGATCGTGCTCTGGCTCTCGATGTAACCCGCGAACACGCCCGCGGCCCAGTCGAAGCCCTTGGCGGCGCGGAAGGTGACCCCGGCGTCGAAGCCGGAACGCCCGGCGTAGGAGACCGAGATGTTGCCCTTGGCGCGGGGCGTGTTGGCGAGGAGCTGATCGCCCACCAGCTGCTCGCTGATGTCGAACCGGAAGAGCGAGAACGAGCCGTCGGTCCGGAACTCGTTGGTGAGCTGGAGACCGGCCGCGGCCTCGAAGCCGTACTGGGTGGCCTTGCCGGCGTTCGAGTACGAGAGGACGATGGCGGTCTTGCCATCTTCCTGCCGGGTCAGGCCCCGACCGGCGAGGGCGGTGGCCGGGTTACCCAGCAGCGCCGCCCGCACGGCCCCTTCCAACCCCGCCCGCGCCGGGGCGGGAACGGCGGACGGCGCCGTCCAGGCCCGGAACGCCGGATTGACGCCCGGGAGAAGGTCGGTGACGAAGTCCTTCAGCACGTTGACGTAGGCGTCGAACGAGACGTAGAACTTGTCGGTCAGATCGCCGCGGTAACCGAGCTCGAGGCCGGTGTTCTTCTCGACCTTGAGGCTGTTGTTGCCCCGGGCCCGGACCGGCACGGCGGCCGTATTGTCGAACAGCCCACCCACCGGGACGCCGGCGAGCGCCGGACCGAGCTGCGCGTTGGCGCGAAGTCCGGTTTCGAGCGCGGTCAGGTTGGCGGGTGCGCCGGCCGCCACGTTGAGGTAGAACTCGGAGTAGTTCGGCGTCTGGAACGCCTTGTTGAACGTGAACCGGATCGAGTGCCGATCGGCCGGGGTGAAGACCAGCGCGGCCTTGGGCGAGAACTGGCCGTCGATCAGGTTGCCGAGGTCGTACCGGGCCGCGAGCACGCCGCGGAGCTTGTCGCTGAAGCGGTACTCGAGCTGGCTGAAGAGGGCGTAGTACCGATCGGTCCGGTCGTCGTCGGCCGGGTTGATCAGGGTCTTCTGGGTGTTGACCGTGTAGTGCCGGAACGACCCGCCAAGGACGAAGCGACCGCGGTCGTTGGAGAACTTGTTGCTCTGCTGGGCTTCGAGGTGGAGGACGTCGGAGCGTTCCTCGAGGGGCGCTCCCGACGCGAGCGAGTACTGGGGCTGCTGGGTGTTCCGGCCGTTCCAGTACCCCATGATGTCGAAATTGTCGGCGGCGTAGTTGAACCGGGCGTACGAGCGGAGCGTTTCGGTGATCTGGACCCGCCCGATGCCGGTGACCGCGATTTCATTCTCGGCCAGCGCGAGGCCGTACTCACCGGTCAGGACGGAGCCGTTGTCCGCGTAGTAGTCGACCCGGGCCGAGCCGTAGGTGCTCTTGAGCGGATCGCGATCGCCGGACGGGGCGTTGATCGTGTCGGTGACGGTCTGGCCGTTGAGGGCCCGGACTTCGCGCCGGGCGCAGGAGGAGCAGGTCGATCGGAACGTGAGCGAGTCCGTGGCCGCCGCGTACTCGCTGCGGAGAGCGCCGCTGAAGGTCCGCGACCGCGACCAGGTGTCGGACTTGTTGTACCCGGCGTTGACCCGGTAGCCGATCCGACCGCCCCAGAGGAGGCCGGCGTGGCGGATATCGCCGCGGATGCTGGCCAGCTGCCCGCCGCCGAGGCTCACCTTGGTTCCGACGACTTCCCGCGCCGAGGGGGTCCGGATGTTCAGGACGCCGGCGTAGGCGTTGGCGCCGTAGAGGGCCGACCCGGGGCCCCGGACGAATTCCATGCTGGAAATGTCCTCGGTCGGGACCGAGAGCGCGTTCCACTCCTGGTTACCGAGGAAGGCGGTCGCCACGTCGCGGCCGTCGATCATAACCAGGACGCGCCGGTTGAGCGACGAGTTGAACCCGCGGGCGTTGACGTTGAAGTCGTTGACGCCGCTCTGGGCCAGGTCGACGCCCGGGACGGCGGCGAGGGCGAGCGGCGCCGACCCGGTGATCGAAGTCGACTGGAGGACCCGGGGGTCGATGGTCGACACGGCCGCCGGGGCATCGACGGTCCGTTCCGGGACCTTCGAGGCGCTCTCGACGATCAGGTCGGCGAGCGGGATCGGGAGCGGCTCCATCTTGGCGTCGGCCGTGACCGAACCGCCGGCGGTGACCGACACGGCGATCTCGACCGGCTTGTAGCCGAGCCACCGGAAGACCAGCGTCTGGCTTCCCGCGGGGGCCCGGTCGATGTGGTAGCGGCCGTTGGTGTTGGTCACCGCGCTGGTGCCGATGCCTTTGACGACCACGACCACGCCCGCCAGGGGCGAGCCGTCGTCGGATCGGGTCACGGTACCCTGAATCGAGCCGGTGCCCTGAGCCGAAGCTTGGGGCGCGGTCAAGCCGAGCAGGACGCCCGCCACGACCCCCGCCGAACGAAGGAAACGCATCATGATCACGAACCTTGGATGAAAGTGACTCTCACGGAGGCAGGCTCCGCGTCGATGTCCGCAGCGACCGGCGATCGGGGGCCTTCACGATGCCGGACCAATCCTACGGGCGGAAAAAGGTGCATCCCGAACCCCCGACCGGCAAGGGTCAGCGAGGCACCGGTACCCGGCTGACCCGGACCCTGCTCTGGTCGAGCCCAGGTCCGGGCTCGGTCCAGGCCACGAACAGGTCCGATCCGACGAGGGCCGTCCTCGGAAACCCGGCGTCCCGGGCCCGGCTGGTGGCCGCCACCGTGATCGGCCGGCCGGGGGGGGCACCGGCCGACACCCGCCGCAGCCGCCAGACCCCTCCGTCGCGGGCGGCCTCGAGCCAAACGACGACGCCCTGGCCCGGCCCGGTGAGCTGGAAGTGCACCCGCCCCAGCGGGTTACCCTCGTCGATCCCGATCGGGTCGGCAAAGGTGGCGCCGCCGTCGGTGGAGAAGGCCACCTTGACCCGGTTGGTTCCGCCGGCCCCGGTGAACCAGGCCACGCCGACCTCGTCGCCCCGGGCGGCGATCGACGGTCCGTTGACCGGGCAGGCCTTCCAGACCCAGTTGTCCGCCGCGACCAGCCGCGGCTCCAGCCACCGCCCCCCGACCTGCCGGACGACCGCGATGTCGCGAACCTCCTCGGGGGAACGATCCCGATAGACGGCGATCAGGCCAGCCCGGGCCCGGGCCATGGCCACCTGGCAGCATTCGCAGGTCCGGGCATCGAGGACCGTTTCGTCGCGGACCACCCCGTCGGCGCCGAGGGTGGCGGTCCGCACCGCCATGGCACCCTCGGGACCGGCGGTCATCGCCCCGCCATCGAGCCAGGCCACCGAGACCGTGGCGTCGTCGTTAGGCACCATCGCGACGAACCCGTGCTCGCCGGGGCTCCGGTCGGCGTGGGCCGTTACTGGCGCGGTCCACGAGCGGCCCCCGTCGAGGGAACGGGCCAGCCGGACGTGATAGGCGTAGGCCTTTTCGGCGGTCTTTTCGAGCCAATGGACGACGAGAGTGCCGGCGGACGTCTCGGTAATGGAGGGGAAGTCCGCCCAGTTGACGAAAAACCGGTCGCCCTCGGCGATGGTGCGGGGCTCCGCCCAGCGGCCGGCGCTGGCCCGGGTCATTCGCAGGGCGTAGCGTTTCTCGGGTCGGGGTTCGAACCAGGTCAGCAGCAGATCGCCGGATCGGGTCCGGGTCAGGAAGGGCTTGGAACTGCCGACCGGTCCGGACCACGCGACATCGTCGGGGCCGGCCGCCGGTCGGCCACCCAGGCCGGCGAGGAGGAAGACGAGGAGTAGGCGCATGGGTTCGAATATCGCTCCCCATGCCGGACCCCGCCATCGGGGCCGGGGTCGGTCAGCCCTTCCCGACGCCGAGGGCCGCGCTGTTGGGCCACTTCGCGCGACCCCGGGCCAGGTCGCCCACCGTCGTATCCCGGAAGAACCGGACGATTTTCCCGCCGATGGCCCGCCACGATTCGTGGGCGGCGCAGGCGTCCTCTTCACTGCAATACGGCCGGCCCATCAGGCAGCGGCCGGTTTCGGTGAACCGCTCGAACGGCTCGACCACGGCCAGCAGCGGGATCTGGTCGGCCGGCCGGGCCAGTCGGAACCCGCCGTGCTTGCCTCGGACCGACTCGAGGACCCCGGCGCGGACCAGCTGGGACATGGTTTTCGAGAGGTAGTTCTTGGGGACGCCGAGGGCGTTGGCGAGGATGCCGACCTCGACCATTTCGGACTGGCGAGCCAGGACGACGGTGGCTTGAAGAGCGTACTCGGAGGTCTGGGAAAGCAGGGACATGGGAATATCATAACCGCATGGTCTTATGGTTTTTGTGAAAGCCAACTTGTTGCCGTTCAACATCCTTGAAGCACTCTTCACGACCATTTCACGGGCGTCTCGCGGGGTGCGCTGTAGTGTCAGGGCGTTTCGCGGGAACGCCGCGACTCATACCACGAATTCGGGAGGCGGGACGATGCGACGGATGATCTTCTTGGCGGTGGCGGTGTCATCCCTTGCGGTCGCCTGCGGCGGCGGGGACAAGGCGGCGCAGGCCGCGCCGGCGTCGGCCCCGGCGGCCGGGAGCGACCTGAGTGCCTTCGAGGTGGAGCACGGCATCGGCCCGGTCAAGGAGGCTCTGGTCCTCGGCGCGGTCGACCCGGCGCTGGTTGCGCAGGGCAAGACGGTGTTCGAGGGCAAGTGCACCGCCTGCCACAAGATGGCCGAGAAGTACGTCGGGCCGGCATTGGGCGAAGTGACCACCCGCCGGAGTCCGACCTTCATCATGAACATGATCCTCAACCCGCAGGAGATGGTCGAGCGCCATCCGGTGGGCAAGCAGCTGTTGGCCGAGCACATGACGTTCATGGCCAACCAGGGTATCACGGTCGAAGAAGCCCGCGCGATCGTCGAGTATCTCCGAACCCAAGCGACGGGCACCGTCAAAACGCAATGACCTCAGGTGAATGGAGGAGGGACACAATGGGTATCGCGATCCGAGGGTGGTCGAGCGTCCTGGCCGCGGCGACGCTGGCCGGATGCGCCGGGCAGGGAACCCCGATCGGGGGCGGCGGCGACGCGGCCTCCAAGGTGTACGTCGCGCCGGGCCAGTACGACGAGTTCTACGCCTTCATGTCGGGCGGATTCAGCGGCCACGTGACCGTGTACGGGCTGCCCTCGGGTCGACTCCTCCAGCAGATCCCGGTCCTCTCCCAGTACCCCGAAAAGGGGTACGGGTATTCGGAGGAAACCAAGGCACTGCTCAACACCAGCTTCGGCTTCATTCCGTGGGACGACACCCACCACCCGCAGCTCTCCACCACCAATGGCGAGCACGACGGGCGCTGGCTCTTCATCAACGGGAACAACACGCCCCGCGTCGCCCGGCTCGACCTGACCCGGTTTGAAACCGAGGAAGTCATCGAGATCCCGAACTCGGGCGGCGGACACGCCTCGCCGTACCTGACCGAGAACACCGAGTACGTGGTGAGCGCCACTCGGTTCGCGGTGCCGACGCCCCAGGCGGACGTGCCGATCGAGGGAACCAAGTTCGGCGGCTTGCTCTCGTTCGTGAAGGTCGACCAGGCGTCCGGCCACATGAGCCTGGCGTTCCAGGTCCACATGCCGGGCTTCAACTACGACCTCTCCCGGGCCGGCAAGGGCCCCTCGCACGGCTGGTCGTTCTTCAGCTCGTACAACTCCGAGGAAGCCAAGACCCTGCTCGAGAAGAACGCGTCGCAGAAGGACAAGGACTTCATCGCCGCGCTCAACTGGAAGCAGGCGGAGCAGTGCGTGGCGGACGGCAAGGCCAAGACCTGGCCGGCCCGGTACGCCCACAACATCCGCGGCGAGGACGGAATTGCCCGGACGGAGATGAAGACGAGCACCACGGTCCTGGAGCCGTCCGACTGCCCCGGGCTGGTCTACTTCCTCCCGACCCCGAAGTCGCCGCACGGCGCCGACGTCGATCCGACGGGTGAGTACATCGTCGGCGGTGGCAAGCTGGCCACGGTGCTGCCGGTCCACTCCTTCTCGAAGATGCAGAAGGCCATCGCCGACCAGGCGTTCGACGGGGAGATCGACGGGGTTCCGGTCATCAAGTACGAAGCGGTCAACGCCTGCGAAGTCCAGAATCCGGGACTTGGCCCGTTGCACACCGAATTCGACGCCCGAGGCTTTGCCTACACCTCGGTGTTCCTCTCGTCCGAGATCATCAAGTGGGACGTCAAGAAGTGCGAAGTGGTCGACCGGGTGCCGACCTACTACTCGATCGGCCATCTGCTGGTGCCCGGCGGGGATACCCGCAAGCCGGACGGCAAGTACGTGATCGCGCTCAACAAGATCACCAAGGACCGCTACCTCCCGACCGGCCCGGAACTGACCCAGTCGGCGCAGCTCTACGACATCTCGGGCGACAAGATGCAGCTGCTGCTCGATTTCCCGACCGCCGGCGAGCCGCACTACGCCCAGGCCATCCTGGCGTCGAAGATCAAGGACAAGCAACTCCGGACCTATGCGCTCGAGGCGAACAAGCATCCTCAGGCCGTCAAGGCCGAGAAGGACGTCAAGGTCGTGCGGGAGGGCACCAAGGTCCACGTCTACATGACGGCGATCCGGAGCCACTTCATGCCCGACAACATCGAGGGCGTCCAAGTCGGCGACGAAGTGTACTTCCACATCACCAACCTGGAGCAGGACTGGGACGTTCCCCATGGCTTCGCGATGATGGGCGCCACCAACGGCGAGTTGCTGCTGATGCCGGGCCAGACGCTGACCCTGACCTGGAAGCCCGATCGGCCCGGGGTGTTCCCGTTCTATTGCACCGACTTCTGCTCAGCGCTTCACCAGGAGATGCAAGGGTACGTCCGGGTGTCCCCCAAGGGCTCGAACGTCAAGATCTCCTACAACACTGGTCAATGATGTCACCCACCGCTTCGGCCGCGGCGCCCGCAACGGGCGGCGCGGCCATGCGCCGGGTGGCGCTGGTCGAGGATCCCATGTTGGCGCGCTCGTCCCGGTTGCTGTTGGTGGTGGCCGCCGTGGCATTGGGAAGTATCTACGTCGCTCCGCTCTGGCACATCGCCCTCGAGGCACCGCAGTACCCGGAGGGCCTGGGGATGTACATCTGGGCCCACCAGATCACCGGCGACCTCCGAAGCATCAACGGCCTGAACCACTACATCGGGATGAAGGAAATCCATCCCGAGGCCATTCCCGAACTCCGTCTGATGAGGCCGATCGTCGCCGGGCTGATCGGGGTCGGCCTGGCCCTCGCCGCCTGGGGGCGTCGCGTTGGTCTCTATCTCTGGACCGGCCTGTTCGCGGCCGGGGCACTGGTCGGATTGGCCGACTTCTGGCTCTGGGGCTACGACTACGGTCACAACCTCAATCCCGAAGCCGCCATCAAGATCCCGGGCATGAGCTATCAACCGCCCCTGATCGGTCCAAAGCAGCTTCTCAACTTCCAAGCCACCTCCTGGCCCGCCCTCGCCGGCTGGATCGCGAGTGGGGCGCTGGCGCTCGTCCTCGTGCTCTCGGTGCGGGAATGGCGACGGGCTCGGCGCGCCGCCGCCTGACCCGGCGGTGGCCG
The DNA here is from genome assembly GCA_016794825.1 of Gemmatimonadota bacterium. Lineage (GTDB taxonomy): Bacteria > Gemmatimonadota > Gemmatimonadetes > Gemmatimonadales > GWC2-71-9 > SHZU01. The sequence goes on along the minus strand of JAEUJH010000543.1, from coordinate 12,054 downwards.
ACGTTCCTCGTCGGCCTGACGATCGCCGTCGGGGCGGGCTGTGGCCAGCCCACCCCCCGGCCCCTTGTCGAGGGAACCGACCTCTGCGACCATTGCCACATGACCATGGTCGAGCGCCGGTTTGGCGGGGAACTGGTGTCGGTCACCGGCAAGGTGACGCCGTTCGACGACATCGGCTGTCTCGCGATGGGCGTGATCGAAGCGGATTCGAGCCGGATCCACTCGCTCTGGGTCAGTGATTTCCTCGAGCCCGACTCGCTGATCTCCGTGGATCGAATGGTCTTTCTGCGGTCCGACTCGGTTCGGACCCCGATGAGCTACGGCATCGTCGCGGTTCGGCCCGGCCCCGGAGCCGACAGCCTCGAGAGCGCGTTGGGCGCCACCCGCCTCGTATGGGCCGACGTCGTCGGCTGGGCCCGGGCGGCGAGCACGCGGTGATCGCCGGGTTTCTCGCGGTCGGCGTGGTGACGGTGTCGTCGGCGGGGCCGGTTCGCCGGCTCTCGGACGCCCTCGCCCTCGCGCGACCCGGCGACACGGTCATCGTCACCGCGGGCCGGTATGTCGAGGCGGGGACCGTTCGGGTGGACCGTCCCGTGACGATCATCGGCCGGGGCCGCCCCGTCATCGTGGGCCGCGGCGATCACACACTTCTGCTCATCACCGCGGCAGCCGTCGCGGTCACCGGCCTCGTGATCGAGCACGTCCTCCCGATCAGCACCGAGGATCGAGCCGGCATCCGGCTCGAAGGGGCCACGGGGTGCCGGCTCGAGGACAACGACATCCGCGACACCTACTTCGGCATCTATGGCGCCAAGGTCTCCGACTGCCGGATCGAGGGCAACCGGGTGACCGGGCCCGCCCGGCGGGAACAGGCGAGCGGCAACGCGATCCAGTTCTGGTCGTCGGATCGGCTGACGATCAGCGGCAACCGGGTCACCGGCCACCGCGACGGGATCTACCTCGAGTTCGTGACCGCGAGCGTCCTGTCGGACAATCAGAGTGTCGCCAATCGGCGGTACGGCCTCCATTTCATGTCGTCGCACGGGTGTACCTACCGACGGAATCGGTTCCAGCACAACGGCGCCGGCGTGGCGGTGATGTACACCCGCGACGTCACGATGGAAGGGAACGAGTTCCTCGACAACCGCGGCCAGGCCGCGTACGGCCTGCTCCTCAAGGACATCAGCGACGGCGCGATTCGCGACAACCGGTTCCGCCGGAACACCACGGCGCTCTACCTCGAGGGAGCCAACCGGCTCGAGGTGACGGGCAACCGGTTCGAGGGCAATGGGTGGGCCGTTCGGCTCCTCGCCAATTCGGTGGGCAACCGGTTCGAAAACAATCTCTTCACCGGCAACGCCTTCGACGTCGCCACCAACAGCCGGTCGGCCTCGAGCACGTTTTCCGGCAACTACTGGGACCAGTACCGGGGCTTCGATCGGAACCGGGACGGGCGGGGCGACGTGCCCCACCGGCCGGTCCGGCTGTTCTCGCTGGTCGTGGAGCAGAACGATCCGGCCCTGATCCTGCTTCGGAGTCTCTTCGTCGACCTTCTCGACCAGGCCGAACGGGTCCTGCCGATCCTGACCCCGGAAACGTTGACCGATCTGGCCCCGCTGATGGAGCCACCCCGATGACGGCCCCACCCATGGCCGCCGGTCCGGTGCCCGCCTCCGGCGCCGCCGAGGTCCGGATCGAGGGCCTCCGCAAGCGGTACGGCCGTCTCGAGGTTCTCCGAGGGCTCGACTTTACGGTCGGCGCCGGTCGGGTCACCGCCATCGTCGGTCCGAACGCGGCCGGGAAGAGCACCCTGATCAAGTCGATCATCGGTCTGGTCCGGATTCCGACGGGCCAGGGTCGGATCCTCCTCGACGGCGTCCCCATCGATGGCGGCGTCCGGTATCGGGAACGGATCGGGTACATGCCGCAGGCCGCCCGGTTTCCCGATCAACTGACGGCCCGGGAGGTCCTGGCCCTGGTCCGAGGACTCCGCCCGGCGGGGACGCCCGTCGATCTCGAATTGATCGAGCGGTTCGACCTCGAGCCGATGCTCGACCGGCCGATCCGGACCCTCTCGGGCGGCACCCGGCAGAAGCTCAACGCGGTGGTCGCGTTCCTCTTCCGGCCGGCGCTGGTGATTCTCGACGAGCCCACCGCCGGGCTCGACCCGATCGCGAGCGGGATCTTCAAGGACAAGGTGCTCGCCGCCCCCCGCCTCGGCACGACGGTGCTCCTGACGTCCCACATCCTGAGCGAAATCGAGGAACTGGCCGACGACATCGTCTTCCTGGTCGACGGGCGGGTGATCTTCCAGGGGTCGATCCCCTCGCTCCTGGAGCGGGCCCAGGCCACCCGGCTCGAAAAGGCCGTGGCCACGCTGATGGCAGGGTCCCGATGACCTCCTTCCGGCGGGTGCTGTCGTCGCAGTTGCGGAACGTGATCCGGAGCCGCTGGATGGTGGGGCACGCGCTGCTGCTCCTGGCGGTCACCATCCTGCTGCTCCGGTTCGGCGGCAGCGGCGAACGGGCGCTGCTCAGCCTGGTCAACCTGGTGCTGCTGCTGGTGCCGCTGGTGAGCGTGGTGTTCGGCACCCTGTACGTCTACAACGCCCGCGAGTTCATCGAGCTGCTGCTGGCCCAGCCGGTGGGCCGCGGCTCGGTCTATCTCGGCCTGTTCGGGGGCCTGGCGCTGCCGCAGACGGTGGCGCTCTGGATTGGGGTCGGCGGTCCGCTGGTCCTTCAGACCGTGGCGGAGCCCGCGGTGGTGCGACCCCTGGTGATGCTGCTCGCGGTCGGTACCTGCCTGACGCTCGTGTTTACCGCGTTCGCGCTCTGCGTGGCGGTGCTGGTCGAGGAGCGGGCCCGGGGCTTCGGCGCCGCGCTGCTGGTCTGGCTCGGGTGCACGGTGGTCTACGACGGGCTGATCCTGCTGCTGCTCACCACGTTTCGGGACTATCCCCTCGAGACCCCGGTCCTGATCCTCACGTTCCTGAACCCGGTCGACCTGGCTCGAGTAGTCCTGCTGCTGACCTTCGACGTGGCCCTGCTGATGGGGTACACGGGATCGGTGTTCTCGGACCTCTTCGGCGGGGGGCTGGGCATCGTCATCGCCTTCGGAACGCTGCTCGTCTGCGCGGCCATTCCCCTGGCGGCCGGGTTTCGGTGGTTCGGCCGAAAGGACTTCTGACCGAAGTCGCGGGTCGGGGTTATCGTTCCGTGGCCCAGTACCGGGGATCGCCGTTGCGTTCAGTCCTGCTTTGCCTCGTCCTCCTCGTCCCGACGCTCGGATCCGCCCAGGTGCCCGAACGGATCGTCGCCGTCGGCGACGTTCACGGCGACTTCGGCCAGTTCACCACGATCCTCCGGCAGGCGGCGGTCATCGACGACGGCAACCGCTGGATCGGCGGGCGGACCATCCTGGTCCAGACCGGCGACGTGCTCGATCGGGGACCGGATTCCCGCAAGGTCATGGAACTGCTGATGGCGCTCGAGTCCGAGGCCAAGCGGGCGGGCGGCCGGGTGCACGCGCTGATCGGCAATCACGAGGCCATGAACGTCCTCGGCGACCTGCGGTACGTGTCGGCCGGGGAGTACGAGTCGTTCCGCTCCCCCAACGCCAACGCGCTGCGCGACCGGGCCTACCGCCGCCTGTCCGATTCGACCCGGCGCGACGATCCCGAGTACCGCCGGCTCTGGGAGACCGAACACCCGCTCGGCTGGGTGGAGCACCGGCTCGCCTTCGAGGGCAACGGCCGCTACGGAACCTGGATCCGGCGTCACGACGCCGTGCTCAAGGTGGGCGACTACCTGTTCCTCCACGGGGGCATCGGTCCGAAGTATGCCGACCGCTCGGCCGCCGATCTCAACCGCGAAGTCCGGGAAGCGCTGACCCGGCCCGGGGTCGAGACGACCATCGCGGACGATCCCGAAGGCCCGCTCTGGTACCGCGGCCTGGCCACCGGCGGCGAAGCCGAGCTGGCCGCCCACGTCGAGCAGGTGCTGAGCCGATTCGGCGTCAAGCACATCGTGATCGGGCACACCCCGACGCCCGGCGCGATCCTGCCCCGGTTCGAGGGACGGGTCATCCTGATCGACGTCGGCCTCTCGGCGGCCTACGGAGGGCCGCCCGCCGCGCTCGTCATCGAGAACGGCGTTCCCGCTGTCCTGCATCGAGGCAGCCGCCTCGCGCTGCCGCTCGACGGCGACGTCGTCCCGTACCTGCGGGCCGCCGCCGCGCTCGATCCGCAACCCTCCCGCCTCAAGCAGCTCATCGATCGGCTCGAAGGGGTCGCGCCAGTCCCTCCCCGCTAACCCGCTCTCGGGGTCGCGACCGGGCCGGAAGGCCCTGACTCCCGAGCGCCTCAGGTCCCTGAAGAAGGTTTCACGATTTCGGGGCGAAAGTCCGCGCGTTTCCTGCCGATACCAGACGGAACAATCAGCGACTCTCAGGAGCGAGCGATGGCACGGGCTGACGTACGGCCGACTGGACAGGAGCGGTTCTTTGGCGAGGACGAGATCATCGTCAGCAAGACGGATCTCACTGGCAAGATCAGCTACGCCAACGAGGTGTTCCTCAAGATTGCGGACTACACCGAGGCCGAGGTGATCGGGATGCCGCACAGCATGATCCGCCACCCGGACATGCCGCGCGCGGTTTTCGGGCTGCTTTGGGAGTCGATCCAGGCGGGACAGGAGATCTTCGCCTACGTCGTGAACTTGGCCAAGAACGGCGATCACTACTGGGTCCTGGCCCACGTGACCCCGACGTTCGATTCCCGGGGCTCGGTGACCGGTTTCCACTCGAACCGGCGGGTGCCGGATCGGAAGGCGGTCGACATCGTTCGGACCCTGTACGCCCGGCTCCGAGCCGAGGAGAATCGCCATTCCGACCGCCGGGCCGGCCTGGAAGCGTCGCGGGCGATGCTCGCCCAGGAACTCGCCGCCGCCGGGATGTCGTACCACGAGTTCGTGTGGACCCTGGCCCCCGCCACCGTTTGAGCCAACAGGAGCAGCGACCGATGTCACTCTTTTCGAAGCCGAAGCCCGTCGTCGCCGCCTCGCCGGTCGCGGTCGTCACCCCGAACACGGGGGATGACCGGGAACTGGAGATCGCCGCGCTCAAGTCGGAGCTGACCCGCTACCGGCAAGGTCTGGCCGAAGCGACCCGGGTCTGCCGGGAAGCCGCTCGCGGCAACCTCGAGCCGCGGATGCTCAACGTCCCGACCGAAGGGGACCTGGCCGAGTTGTACCACGGCATCAACCAGATGCTCGACCTGACCGACGCGTTCGTGCGGGAAGCGGGCGCCGCCCTCCAGCACGCCAGCGACGACAAGTTCTACCGCCTGGTGCTGCTCCGCGGGATGCGGGGTTCGTTCCAATGGGGTTCGCGCCTGATCAACGACGCGATCGGCAAGATGGAGCAGAAGACCAAGCTGATCGTGGACGCCCGCGACAGCCGGTTGATGCTGGCCGACGAGTTCGAGCGGGTCATCAAGGAAATGGTCGACAACGTCGCGGCCGCGGCGACCGAGACGCGTTCGACGGCCGAGGCCCTGGCCCGGTCGGCCCAGGTGACGATGGATCAGTCGAACGCCGCGTCGAACAACTCGGCCAACGCGTCGCACAGCATGGCCACGGTGGCGTCGGCCACCGAGGAGATCGCGAGCACGGTCACCGAGATCGACCGGCAGGTTCGCGACGCGTCGAGCATCTCCCAGGCCGCGGTGATCGAGGCGGACAAGAGCAGCACCACGGTCAACGGCCTGGCCGAGGCCTCGCGCGACATTGCCCGGGTCGTCAACCTGATCAACCAGGTGGCGAGCCAGACCCGGTTGCTGGCCCTCAACGCCACGATCGAGGCCGCCCGCGTCGGTGAAGCCGGCAAGGGCTTTGCCGTGGTCGCCTCCGAGGTGAAGAACCTCGCCAGCCAGACGGCCAACGCGACCAAGGAGATCGAGCAGAAGGTGGGCGCGATCCAGTCGGCCACCGCCAACGCGGTCACCGCCATCACCGCCGTGGCCGGCACGATCCGGCAGATGAACGAGATCTCGAACACCGTCACCCACGCGGTCGGCGAGCAGAAGGTCGCCACCAACGAGATCAGCCGGAGCATCCAGCAGGCGGCCCGCGACACCCACGGGATGGCCGACAGCATCGGCGCCGTCACCGAGGCGTCGCAGTCGACCAGCGCCGCCGCGAGTCAGCTGGTGTCGGCGTCCGACGAACTGTCCCGGCTGGCCGAGCGGCTCCGGTCGGTGGCGGACGAGTTCGTGACCGAGATCCGCCGGCCCTAACGGTCGGCGCCGAACGCCTTCACGCGGGGCCCGGCCGTCGCCACGAACACGACGAGGCCGAGCCCCGCGAGCGCGAGGCCCGGTCCGGTTCCCCCGGGAATCCAGGCGCCGAGCGCGGCCAGGACGATCCCACCGTTGAGCAGGCCCAGCGTTGCCCAGGGCGCCCAGGCCGGCCCCCGTTCGGGGCCGGCCGCGTACTTGGGGAGGATCCAGTAGCCCACCCCGACCGTCATCTGAACCAGCCAGCCGATCAGCGCCATCGCGGCATGGGCCACGACCCCGCCGGGAATCGGCGGCACCACCGCCCCCTTGGCCATCAGGAGCCAGGCGCCGAGCAGCCCGGCCGCCACCAGATGGAGGAGGGCCAGCCGGATCAGCCAGACCGAGGGGCGCGGCATCAGCGGGCCCGGGTCCGGGGCCAGGTGTTGACCGCAAACGCGATGGCCGCGACCAGCTGCAGGAGCGCCGAGACGATCAGCGCCGCGGGGACCGGCCGGCCCGCGGCCGCGAGCGGCTCGGCCACCACCCGGACCAGCACGCCGACGTTCAGCGACCCCCAGCAGATCCAGGCGAGCCACTCCGGGCCGCGAGGCTGATCCGTCGAGTACTTCGGGAATAGCCAGAAGGCCACCCCGAACACCATCTGCGTCAGCCAGCCCACGACCAGCAGGTGGAGCACCGTCGGCGCCAACAGTCCCGCCCCACCCCACCAGCCGCTCGCCGCGCCGAGTCCCAGGCCGAGGAGGAGGGAGGCCAGCGCCGATCGAACGAACCAGCGGCTGATCGTCGGCATGTCAGGGCGTCTTGGCTCGGAACATGAAATAGACCGCGCCGAGGAGGCAGAGGCCGGCCCAGAGGAAGTCGAGCCGGAGGGGCTGCCGCATGTAGAACACGGCGAACGGCACGAAGACGCTCAGCGTGATGACTTCCTGGAGGATCTTGAGCTGGCCGAGGTCCATGGCGGCGTAGCCGATCCGATTGGCGGGCACCTGGATCAGGTACTCGAACAGCGCGATGCCCCAGCTGATCAGCGCCGCGATCCACCACGGGCGGTCGGCCAGGTTCTTGAGGTGGGCGTACCAGGCGAACGTCATGAAGACGTTGGACAGGGTCAGGAGCAGCGCGGTGCGGGCGACGATCGAGACGGACATGGGTCAGGCAGCCTCGGCGTGGGCGCGAAAGCGTTGGAACAGGGTGGCGACGGGTTCGATGGCCCCGATCGTGGCGACGCTCATTCCCGCCTGCCAGACGGCCGCGGCCGGATCGGCCGAGTCCCGGCCGATCGAGGTTCGCTTGAGGGCGCGGAGGGAGCGGAGCGCGTACCAGGCCCGGATCCACTTCTTGGTCCGGCGACCGCGAAAGAGCCGCCGGGCCAGCGGCCCGATCGTGGTCCCGATCCGCTCCACGTACGGGGTCCGGATCACGGCCACCGGGACGCCCGACAGGCGCTCGGTGTGGACGATGTCCGCCTCGCGGGCCGCGACGATGGCTTGCTTGTAGGCCTCGCTGGCGGAGCATTCCGGCGTCGCGATCAGCCGGGTGCCGATCTGGACGCCGGCGTAGCCGAGCCGAAGCGCGGCCACGAACTCGGGCCCGTCGCCGACCCCGCCGGCCGCCACCACCGGGAGCCCGAGGTCGGCCAGCTCCGCCAGGAGCGCCTCGGCGCCGAGGTCGCCGGAATGTCCGCCGGCCCGCCGATTGACCGCGATCAGTCCGTGGACCCCGCCGTCGCGACCCTTGAGGGCCCATTTCCTCCCGGTCACGTCGTGGTAGACGATGCCGCCGTACGGGCTGACGCGGTCGACCACCCAGCGGGGATTGCCGAGCGAGGTCACGAAGAACCGGACCCCCTCCTGGAGCGCGATGTCGACCCAGCTCACCATTCGTTCGTGATAGGCCCGCGACGACGCTTCGATCAACGCGTTCATGCCGATCGGCTTGGTCGTGAGGCGCCGGATCAACTGGATCCCCTCCCGGAACCGATGGCCGTGGACGTAGGTGAGCGAGATCGGCTGGATGATCCCGATGCCGCCGGCCTCGGAGACCGCGGCGACCAGTTCGGGATTGCTGCACGGGTACATCGCGCCGCCGATGATCGGCAGCTCGATTCCGGCGTGGGCGGTGAGCGGGGTGGCGAGGTTCATCGGGCCAGCCGCCAGACGGTGCCGACCCGGCAGACCACGTCGCCCGCGGCGTCGGTAATCACGGTTTCGACCGGATGGTCGACGGGATCGGCTCCGACCGGGGGAACCGTCACCCGGGCGGAGGCCGTGAGCTGACCTCGCGCTTTCTTCGAGTACTCCGCCCCGATGCTGACGACGATCCCCCGGATGGCCGGATCCAGGGCCAGCGTCATCGCGAGTCCGCTCGCCATTTCGCCGGCGTTGACGAGGGCCACCGCATGCACGGACCGGAGGTGGTTGCGGATGGCCCGGCGATCCCGGAGCCGCAGCTCGCAGTGTCCGGGCTCGAGCCGGACGACGGTGGCGCCGACCGATCCGCTGTAAGGGACGAACCAGCCGAACACCCGGCTGAAAAGCCAGCGGCCGGCGGGGAGGGGCGCAAGCCGCCCCCAGAGGCGGGCGAGACGGTCTCGGGGAGAGTTCATGGTCGCAAGGTGCGACCGGCGCCGGCTTCAGGTCAATGCCTTTCTTCACAATTGCGCCCTCATCCCCGGCCTCCGCGAGCCGATAACTGGAGGGACGGACCACGTGAGGAAGCGACGATGGGTCGGCTCGACATCCAGCCAACGGGCAGGGAACGGTTCTTCCCCGAGGACGAGATCATCGTCAGCAAGACGGACCTCACCGGCAAGATCACGTACGCCAATCGGACCTTTCAGGAGGTCGCGGGGTATCGGGAAGAGGAACTCCTCGGACAGCCGCACAGCCTGATCCGTCATCCCGACATGCCGCGGGCGGTGTTCGCCTACCTCTGGCAGACCATCGCCGCGGGGGAGGAGGTCTTCGCGTACGTCAAGAACATGGCCAAGAGCGGCGACCACTACTGGGTGTTCGCGCACGTCACGCCGACCTTCGACCCGGTGACCCGGGCCATCGTCAGCTACCACTCGTCCCGGCGGGTGCCGTCGCGACGCGCGGTCGACGCGGCGGCCGGGGTTTACGCGCTGCTCCTGGCGGAGGAGGCCCGTCATACCGATCGCCGTGCCGGTCTGGCCGCGTCCCTCGAGCTCCTGAAGCAGACGCTGGAAGGAGCCGGAATGGAGTACGAGCGGTTCGTCTGGACCCTGGACCCGGCGGTGGCCCAGGCCTGACGCCGGTTCCGCCGGAACCGCGATCCGGCGACATTTCCTCCGATGCAGCCAATCGGCCCCTCGGGGGACGTCGGTCTGATCGGGATCGTGGTCCAGCTCGCCGCCTGCGTGCTGGTTACGGTGCTCATCCTCGGCCTCCGCCGCCAACACCGCGACCGCGACTACTTCGCCCTCTGGAGCTGGGGCTGGATCGCGATCTCGATCGCCATCCTCGCGATCGCGATCCGCTACCACGTGGTGCCGATGGTGGCCGCGGAGCCGGTGTCGCTGTCGAGCGGCCCCTTGGTCGGCCCGCTCCACGCGCTGTATCTGGCCGCCAAGCTGGCTTTCTTCGGGTTCCTCCTCCTCGGCGTCCTGGCCCTGACCGGCGACCGGCGCGCCGTCCCGCGCGATCGGCTCGCCCTCCTGATCGTCTCCGGGGGCCTCGGTGTCGCGGCCGTGGCGGTGACGCGGGATCTCAACGAGCTGGTGATGGCCCAGGCGGCGATCGTGGTGCCGGTCCTGGGCGTGGCCATCTGGCGTCTGTCGCGGTTGCCCGAGGAGGGGCGCAATCCGGGGCTCCGGATCCTCCTGATCGGACTCCTGCTCCTCACCGCGCAGTGGGCCCTCTACCTCCTGAGTTTTGCGCGCGCCGGCCTGCCGCCGGCGTCCCTCTGGCATCGCGTCCTCGCGTTCATGACCGGCTTCAACTCGTTCCTCGACGCGGGCGAGTTGATCGTGGTCGGGATCGGGATGGCGCTGGTCCTGGTGGAGCACAATCATCGCGAGGCGACAGCGACCCAGGCCGCCCGGGTCGGCGTCGAAACCGCGGCCCGGGCCCGGCTGGCGGAGATCCTGGCGGCGGCCCACGAGGGCATCCTGACCCTCGATGCCACCCGGGTCGTCGACCTCGCCAACCCCGCGGCGGCGGTGCTCTTCGGGCACACGACGGAGTCGATCCGCGGGCTGTCGTTCGATCGGTTCCTCGGGACGGAACATCGAGAGCCCCTCTGGAATGCCCTGGCCGCCGTCACCCGCCGCTCCGAAGCGAATCCGCCGGTGGCGGTGCGCCGCGAGGTGATCGGCCTCCGCGACTCGGGCGACGCGTTTCCGATGGAACTGGCGGTATCGTCGTTCGGCGACGGGGCGGACCGTGGCTGGGTGCTCGTGGTGCGCGACCTCACCGAGGTCATCCGCGCCCGCGAGGACCAGGAGCGGGTCCAGACCCAACTGGCGCACACGGCCCGCCTCGAGGCGGTCGGACGGATGGTGTCGGGGGTCGCGCACGAACTCAACAACCCGCTCACCGCGATCATGGCCTTTGCCCAGGATCTCGCCGCGACCAGCCGGTCGGAAGAGGATCGCGAGGCGCTCACGGTCATCGTGCAGCAGGCCGAGCGCTGTCGAGTCGTCGTCGGCGATCTGCTGATCTTCGCGCGGAGCCGTCGCGAGGAGCGGCGCCGGGTGGCCCCGGGCGATCTCGTGGCCCGGGTCACTCGGGTGTTCGGCCGGGAATCGAGCCGCTCCCAGGTGGCGTTCGACGTCGCCGTCGCGCCGGAGCTGCCGCCGATCGAGGTCGACGCCACCGGGATGGAGCAGGTGCTCACCAACCTGCTCACCAACGCCTTCCAGGCGTCGCCGCCGGGCGGCCGGGTCACCCTCACGGTGTCGGCCGCGGACGGCCGGGTGTCGTTCTCCGTTTCCGACACCGGACCGGGCATCTCGGCCCAGGCCATGCCGCGCCTGTTCGAGCCGTTCTTCACCACCAAGGCGCCGGGTGAGGGAACCGGGCTCGGGCTTTCGGTTTCCCACGCGATCGTCTCGCAGCACGGGGGCACCATCGACGTCGAAAACCTCGGGCCGGGCTCGGGGGCGCGATTCCGGATCAACCTGCCGTTCGTCGATCGGCGCCAGGGCGAGGTGTCGGGCGCTGACGATACCGCCGACGAACCGCCGCCGGGCCGGGTGCTCATCGTCGACGACGAGCCGGCCATTCGGGTCGCCGTCCGCCGATCGCTCGAGCGCCGGGGCTGGCAGGTCGACGAGGCCGCCGATGGGGCGGAGGCGTGGCTCAAGATCGAAGTCGGGGGCCGGCCGATGGACTACGACGTGGTGGTCACCGACCTCCGGATGCCGGGCATGTCGGGAATCGAGCTGGTCGACCGGATCCGGGAGCGGCATCCCTCGCTCGCCGATCGGACCATCGTCATCACCGGTGACACGGCTTCGCCGTCGGTGGCCGAGTTCCTGGCCCGACTGCCGACGCCGCATCTCCAGAAACCGTTCGACATCCGGCAGCTGATCGAGGTAGTCGATCGCGTTCGGAACGGAGCGAAACGATGATTGCCCTCGGCTATTCCCTGGCGCTTCTGATCGGCGTGACCCTCGGCCTCCTGGGCGGTGGGGGATCGATCCTGACCGTGCCGGTGCTGGTCTACGCCCTCGGCTTCCCGGTCAAGCAGGCGGTCCCGATGAGTCTGGTGGTGGTCGGGGTCACCAGCCTGTTCGG
>JAEUJH010000237.1 GCA_016794825.1 Gemmatimonadota bacterium | reverse complement strand
CCCGCGCTGTGAGCGTCGGGCCCAGTTGATCCGGGCCAAACCGGCGTCGGTCCCGGCATCCGGACGGGCGTCGTCGAACGATTGGGCCCAGACGGCGGTCAGGTAGTCGTTGCCGAAGGGCCGCACCACCGCGTCCGCGGCGTAGAGGACATTGTACCCGCCGTCGGTGGGGAGACGGCTCGTCACCATTGCGCCGAGGTACGACCCGCTGCCGAGGATGCCGCGGCGGAGCCGGACCACGGCGTCGTTCTCCGATCCGGAGCCATCGGGAGTGCCGGTCTGCATCGAGAGCGCCCCGACCTCGAGCGACCCGATCCGCCCCGCCACCCGCGCACCGCCGTGGATCCGGAGCGGGCTGCCGTCGGGAGCCAGGCCGATCCGCCGGCTGTGGAACAGGCGGCTCGGACCGAAGTCTGCGGTCCCGATCTGGAAGATGTCGCTCCGTTCGAGGAAGAACTGCCGCTTTTCCGGAAAGAACAGGGAAAAGCGGGTCAGGTTGACCTGCTGATTGTCCGCCTCGACCTGGGCGAAGTCGGTGTTGACCGTGAGGTCGAGCGTCAGGTTGCTCGTGAGGCCAAGCTTCAGATCCGCGCCGATCTCGCGGGTGCCGTCGGTCTGGCGGCCCCAGGCGGCGGACTGCGGCTCCAACGTGGCGGCCGAGTTGACGCCGCCCAGGACGTAGGGCGTCAGGTACGCCGGCGACCGCGCCTTGATGCCGAGCAGCTGGATCTTCTGGGCAATCGAGGGACGGAACAGCGCGTTGGCAAACGAGCTGGAGAGGCGCGGAAAGGTGGCGAACTCGTTCCGGGCGGTCGTCCGCCGATGGACGATGAGCCCCATGACCACGCCCTCGGCCGTCGGCTGGAACCGGAGCGTGCTGAGGGGAATCCGGAGTTCCGCCGTCCAGCCGGCGGCGTCCCTCGTGGCGACGCCGTCCCAGAAGCCGTTCCAGTTGGCATCGACCGCCTGGCCGTCGTCGCCGATCGAGTAGTCGGTCAGCCCGCCCGCCGGATTGATCGAAAAGACCAGACCCGTTCGCTCGTCCCCGCTCGAGTCGAGGATCAGCATGAAGTGATCCTCGGGGCCAAGCTGGTCGCGCGCGAAGAGGCCCGGCCGGATCGACGACCCTTCCGCCACGAACATCCGGGCCGAGGCGTAGAGGTACTTGTCGTCGTGCAGGAGGCGGACTTCCGACGAGTCGGAGGGAGCGGCACCCTCGGTCGGGGTGTACTGGATCAGTCGGACGTTTGGGACGCCACGCCAGGCGGCGTCCTCCGCCCGGCCGTCCAGGTCGATCGGGCCCGAGGCCCGCGCTATCCGCAGGGTGTCGCGGACGGCCTGTGCTGCGGCCTCCGCCGGAACCGCACCCACCGCCAGTGCCACGCACAGGCCCACCAATGCCGCCGAACGTCCGTCCATCGCCGCTCCGGGATCGAGACGGGCGCGATACCCGGCAGGACGCCCGGTACCGACCCTATCAGGCCGGACGGCCGATGGACGAGCTTCGTTTCGCCGTTCACCGCATGGAACGAGCGGTTGGCTGCACGGTCAGGCGGGCGCGACTCGACTGATCCGCATCGCGTCGACGAGCCAGTCGACGACGTACGACGCCATCGACGGGCGGGCGAGGATGCAATAGGTGGGAAGGTCGTCGAGCTGGTGGATCAGTACCGGCACCTTGGCGAGCAGTGTCTGGGCGCAGTTCCCGGAGCCGAACCGCGACGGGTGGAGATCGATCGCCACGCACGAGGCGAGGACGTCGCGGGCGGCCGGCCCGGAAAGCCGGACGCCCACTCGTCCCTCGCTGGTGTCGACGATGGCCGCCTCCGCGCCGGCCGCCTCGCGGAGCGCCGCCTCGATCCTCGCGGCCTCGCCGTCGTCGCCGACCACCAGCCACTCGTCGGGCCCGAGGCCAAGGACCGGCCCGAACCCCGAGTCGACAACCCCACCGACTCCCGGCAGCCCGACGCCGAGCAGGGCCTCGACCGGCTGGCGAGCCGCGGGGCTCAACCGGACGGTCACTCGGGCTCGAACGGGCTCGACGCCGAGAGCGGCGCCGACCCACGACGCCGTCGCCATCCGTTCGGCCCAGCCCTCCACCGGATTGAATCGAACCTGTTCAGCCATCGCGCCGGGCTCCTTCCGGATCGTACATCACGGGAGCACACACCGTCACCGCGACCGCCCGCCCGTTCCAGACGGCGTAGAGCCGCTGCCCGAACCGGCTCCGACCCGAGCGGACCATGGCCAGCCCGAAGGTCCGCTCCAGCACCGGACTCCGGTGACTCGCCGTGACGTGGCCCAGCGCCGTCATCGGCTTGGCCTCCATCGGGTCGGCCACCAGGATGGCGCTGTCGGGCACCAGTTCGTTCGGATCGACCGGCAGGACACCGACCAGTTGACGCCGATCCTCGCGCACCAGATCGGCCCGCTGGAGGGCTCGCTTGCCGACGAAGTCCTTCTTCCCGAGCATCCAGCCCAGCCCCGCGTCGATCGGCGTAGTCGACGCATCCGACTCCTGCCCCACGATGAGGTAGCCCTTTTCCGCGCGGAGGATATAGAGCGCCTCCATCCCGTACGGGGTCAAGCCGTAGGCCGCTCCAGCCTGCAGCGCGGCGTGCCACAGGGCCGGGGCTCGTGATCGGGGAACCGACAGTTCCCACGCCAGTTCGCCAGAAAAGCTGACCCGCGCCACCAGCCCGTCGGCGCAGCCTGCCACCGTGGTCGATCGGACCCCGAGGAACGGGAACGCCTCCCGACCGCAGTCGAGGTCCGGGGCCAGCGCCGCCACCACCTCCCGCGAATGCGGGCCGGCAATGGCCACCGTCGACCATTGTTCGGTAACCGAGGTGACCCAGACCCGGAGGTCCGGCCATTCATTCTGGAGCCAGTCCTCCATCCAGTCGAAGACGGCCGCGGCGTGCCCGGTGCTGGTGGTGACGAAGAACCGATCGGGCCCGAGCCGCATGACGACGCCGTCGTCGAAGATCATGCCGTCGACCCCGCACAGCAGGCCGTAGCGCGCCTTCCCGACCGGCAGACTGGCGATCGGGTTGGCGTACAGGCGGTCGAGGAACGTCGCCGCGTCGGGGCCCTGGACGTCGATCTTCCCGAGGGTGGACACGTCGACGATCCCGACCGCCCGCCGGACCGCCAGCGCCTCCCGCGCGGCCGCGGCATCGATCGACTCGCCGGCGCGAGGATAGGCCCGCGGTCGCAGCCACTGGCCCACCGGCTCGAACACGGCGCCGAGGGCGACGTGCTCGTCGTGAAGCGCGGTGGTGCGGACCGGCTCGAAGCGCTCGCCGAAGGCCCGTCCCGCCATCGCGTCGAAGAGCATCGGCTCGACCGGGGGCCGGGCACTCGAGGTCCCCACGTCGGCCACCGGACGGCCGAAGGCTTCCGCAGCCAGCAGGCCGGCGTTGGTCTTGGCGGCCCGGCCCTGCTCGACCCCGGTGCCGATCAGCGTGAACCGCTTGACGTGCTCGATGTGCCGAACCCCGGCGCCCACCGCCCGGTCGAGCCCGGCCACCGTCACGTCGCGATGGCCGTCGATGAACGA
>JAEUJH010000528.1 GCA_016794825.1 Gemmatimonadota bacterium | reverse complement strand
GCTCGAGGGCAAGATGGAAGCGTTCGGCGACGCCACCGTCGCCCATAGTGACCAGGCCTCGGCGGCCGGCCGCTCGGCCCAGGCCAGGCTCGCGCTCCTGATCGTCGGCGTCCTGATTCTCGGCGCGGGCCTGGTGCTCGGCGCCGGAGCCCTGGTCTCCAACGCGATCGTCCGCGACGTCGGTGAGGTGCAGCGGGTGGCCGCGCTGGTCGGCACCGGCGACCTGACGGCGGTCGCCACGGTGGCCTCCCGGAACGAACTCGGGGAGGTGTCCGAGGCCTTGAACGAAGCGGTGGTCGGGATGCGGACCGCGCTCCAGGCGGAGCGGGTCGACTGGGCCGAAGTCGGTCGGCAGCGCGACGAGGTGAATCGGGTCCGTCAGATGGTCGAGAACGCCCCGATCAACATCGTCTACGCCGATCGGGACTTCGTCATCCGATACGTCAACCGGTCGGCCGTGGCCCTGTTCCGGTCGCTCGAGCAATACCTCCCGATCCGTGCCGACCAGCTGGTCGGTCAGAGCATCGACATCTTCCATCGGAACCCGGCCCACCAGCGCAAGCTGCTGAGCGAGCCGAAGAACCTCCCCCACACGGCCAAGATCAAGATCGGCCCCGAGGACGTCGAGCTGCGGATCTCGGCCATCATGGACGACAAGGGCGGCTACGTCGGCCCGATGCTCACCTGGGACGTGGTGACCGCCGCGCTTCGGACCGAGGCCCAGGTCAAGGAGGCGCAGACGCGCGAAGCGGAAGCCGGCGTGGCGCTTCGCCGCAAGGTCGACGAGATCCTGGCCGTCGTGAACGCGGCCGCGGAGGGCGATCTCACCCGGAACGTGGCGGTCCGGGGCGACGACGCCATCGGCCAGTTGGGCGCGGGCCTGGCCCGGTTCTTCGACGATCTCGGTCGCAGTCTGGGTGAGATCCGTCAAGCGGGCGGCCAGCTCAAGGGTTCGTCGGGCGAACTGACCCACACCAGCCAGACCATGAGTTCCGCGGCCGAAGAGACGGCCGCGCAGGCCAGCGTCGTCTCCTCCGCCGCCGACGAAGTCAGCAAGAACGTGCAGACCGTCGCGACCGGCACCGAGCAGATGATGGAGAGCATCCGGGAGATCTCGAAGAACGCCAACGAGGCCGCCAAGGTTGCCTCGCAGGCCGTTCACGTCGTCGAGTCGACCGACGTCACGGTCAACAAGCTCGGTACCTCGAGCGCCGAGATCGGCGAGGTCATCAAGGTGATCACCGCCATCGCCCAGCAGACCAACCTGCTCGCGCTCAACGCCACCATCGAGGCGGCCCGGGCGGGCGAAGCGGGCAAGGGCTTTGCCGTCGTGGCCAACGAGGTCAAGGAACTGGCCAAGGAAACCGCCAAGGCCACCGAGGACATCAGCCAGCGGATCGAGGCGATCCAGGGCGATACCTCGAACGCCGTCGGCGCCATCCGCGAAATCCGGTCGATCGTCCAGCGGATCAGCGAGATCCAGGTGTCGATCGCCTCGGCCGTCGAGGAACAGACCGCCACCACCACCGAAATGGGCCGGAGCCTCGGCGAAGCCGCGCGGGGCGCGGCCGAAATCGCCCAGAACATCACCGGGGTGGCCGAGGCCGCCCAGGAAACGACTCGAGGCGCCACGGACGCCCTGCGGGCGGGCGAGATGGTCGCCCGGCTGGCGGGCCAGCTCGACGCCCAGGTCAACCGATTCAAGATCGACGCGGCCGACGCCACGGTGGCGCCGG
>JAEUJH010000483.1 GCA_016794825.1 Gemmatimonadota bacterium | reverse complement strand
GGCGGGCTGATCGCTGTAGTAGGAGCCGAGCTGGTCGTAGTAGTAGTACTCGACTTCGGCGCCGGGGAAGTAGCTGTCCGCGGCCTCGAAGTACTCGTGGGTAAAGCCGGGGCCGCCGTGGAGCAGGAGGACCTTGATGCGGGGGTTGTTGCCGACCCGCTTGGTCCAGACCTTGAACGTGCCTTTCGGCGTGGTGATCGGGATCATCTTGACCCCGCCGGCCAGAACGTCATCCCGGCCGGTGTTGTCGTGGTACCCGCTCGGGGCCGCGGTCTTGGCCGCGTCGGGCTTGGCGCACGCCGCGGCGGCGAGGGACGCCACGGCCAGGAAGGCGAGATGCCTCATCGAGTGCTCCGGAGATCGAATGGGACTGGGGTGGTCCCGCAATTTACTTCAAATTCGTGAAGGCGGCGGGTAGCCCCCTACTGCGGAGCGACGGGGCGCGATATCCTTTTCCCCAGTTCCGCGGTCTCCAGTCTCGATCTCGAGGTAGATCCCGTGCTTTCTTCGACCCGGGCGCTCCTGTTGGGCGCCATCCTGTTCGCGCCGCTCCCCGTCGCGGCCCAGTCATCGGCCCCGTTCGAGGGCCTGGCGTTCCGGAGCATCGGACCGGCCACCCCCAGCGGCCGGATCGACGACTTCGCGGTGCTGGCCCGCAACCCGAAGGTCTTCTACATCGCCGCGGCCACCGGCGGGGTGTGGAAGACCACCAACGGGGGCGTGACGGTGACGCCGGTGTTCGACGACGGGGGTTCGGCGTCGGTCGGCGCGGTGGCGATCGCGGCCGACGATCCCAATCTGGTCTGGGCCGGCACCGGCGAGGCCAACAACCGGCAGAGCTCGTCCTGGGGCGACGGGGTCTACAAGTCGACCGATGGCGGCAAGACCTGGAAGAACATGGGCCTGGCCACCTCGAAGCAGATCGCCCGGATCATCGTGGACCCGGTGGACCACGACGTGGTCTACGTGGCCGCGCTGGGCGATCTCTGGAAGGCGGGTGGCGAGCGCGGCGTCTACAAGACCACCGATGGCGGCATTACCTGGAGCAGGGTGCTCGACGCCGGCGCCGATGCCGGCGGGACCGAGCTGGTCATGGACCCCACCAACAACAAGGTCCTGTACGCGGCTACCTATCAGCGGCGGCGGTCGACCTGGGGCATGAACGGCGGCGGCCCCAACAGCGGTCTCTGGAAGAGCGCCGACGCCGGGCGGACCTGGACTCGGCTCACCAAGGGTCTGCCGGAGGGGGCGCTGGGCCGGGTCGGGCTCGACGTGTACCGGACCAATCCGAACATCCTCTATGCCCGGGTCGAGCACGACAAGGAGGGCGGTGTCTACCGGAGCGATGATGCCGGTTCGACCTGGCGGAAGATGGGCTCCACCAACGTCCGGCCGATGTACTTCGGCGTCATCAAGGTCGATCCGAAGAACGATCTCCGGGTCTACCTGCCGGCCGTGCAGATGCTGGTGTCCGACGACGGCGGGAAGACCTTCCGGCCGATGGAAGAGAAGATCCACGTCGACTACCACGCCATGTGGATCGACCCTGACGATCCGGAGCACCTGATGATCGGG
>JAEUJH010000467.1 GCA_016794825.1 Gemmatimonadota bacterium | reverse complement strand
CGGTTCCTCTTCGACGAGTACCATCGTCGAGGGGCCACCACCTGGTTCCAGCCCGATGTCCGGGTCCAGCGTCAGAACGCGGCCGATCTCGAGGTCGGGAAGCACGCGGCCACGCCGAGCGCCCCTGGTCCGGCCCTGGAGGGGACGGTCATCGAGCGGGGTGACGTGATCCACATCGACATGGGCATCCGGGCGATGGGATTCGACACCGACTGGCAGAAGATGGCATACGTGCTCAAGCCGGGAGAGCGGGACGTGCCGGCCGGCCTCAAGAAGGCCATGGCCAACACCAACGCGCTCCAGGACGCGGTGATGCTGACCTGTTCCCGGCCCGGCCGGCTCAACACCGAGGTCTTCGACTGCGCGATGGCGGAGATGCGCACCAAGGGCATCGAAGCCCAGATCTACTCCCATCCGATCGGGTTCCAGGGTCATGGCCTGGGCGCCGGGATCGCGTACGGGAGCGCCGCGGGCCGCCCGGGGGTTCCGCTGCGGCTCGGCTCCTACATCTCGATCGAACTCAACACGGCGACGGCGGTGCCGGAGTGGGGCGGCAAAAAGGTCTACGTGATGATGGAAGACGACGCCCACCTCACCGAGACGGGCTGGCGGTTCTTTCAGCCCCGGCAGGAGCAGTGGTATCTGATCGGGCGGTAGCGCGACTGGAGTCGGTCTGGCCAGTGAGCCGGGCAAAGAAATCGTCGGTGACGTGGAGCGCGGCCTGACCCTCCGCGCTGGCCTGGAGGTAGAGCGCGTCCCGGCGGGGCGCGATCCGGAGGACCCTGGTTCGCTCGAGTGAGGCGGTCAGGTACACGCCCTCGGTGAGTTGCCGGTTCATGGCACCGACGGCCAGGTCGGCCAGCTTGTCCATCGCCTGCCCGGAGGGGAAGGTGGCCCGGCTCCGGAGATAGTCGCGGATCTCGTCGGCCTTGAGCCACGCCAGACCTTTGACCAGGAGCGGCGCGGTCGAGGCGTCGTAGTCCAGATCGGGCACCCGGATCCGGCCGGTCGAATCGTCGTACTGCGGTGTCCCCACGAAGAAGATCTGGCCCGAACTGGTGCCTCGGAACCGAACGCCGAGGGCCAGCCGTCCAGCCCCGACGCCGAAGGCTCCCACTGCCACGATTTCGAGCGCCCCGCCCGGAGCCTGGATCCGTTTGCCCTCGAGCGCCTCGGTCAGCGAGGCGCCGATCAGCGGATAGTCGAACCGGGCCTCCACCAGGAGGCTCAACCCGGTCGCGGGCGCGGCGGGTTCGAGCGGGGGCAGCGGTTTTTCCGCCACCGGCGGGCGCCCACCCGATTCGATCTTCGGTCGAGCGCTGATCCCGATCGTTCCGCCGACCAGCTCGCGATTGCCGGACACCCGTCCGAGACGGACGCCCTCGGGCTGGAGCATGAGCCAGACGCTGTCGGTGAGCCGGATCGGCGCCTGGATCTCGTTCCAAATCTTCTCGGTTTCGCGGCGGACGTCGACCGTCGCCAGGCGGGCGGCGATCTTCGGGAGTTGGGAGCGGATCGCGCTGCGGGCGGCGCTGAGCACCTTGCCGGTGACGTCGAGCTTGAGGAACGTGACCTCGCACTGATCCCGTTCGGTTCGGGTGGCGGGGCCAAGGTACGTCAGTTGGGGCCGGGCCTGGAGCCGCCACGACCGATCGATCTCGGGCCGGAGCGAGATCACGATCCGGGCCCGCGGCCGCGGGCCGTGGGTTCCGCACGACCCGCTGATCTCGGGCGCGATCGGCGGGTCGTACCATCCCTTGCCCTCGTAGTGGATCGTCGTGGCGATCTGGAAGGTGTCGCCCTTGACGGAGATGGCGAACGGGTCGCGGCGGACCTGGAACGCGAACGCCGCCCGCTTGTTGCCGGGAATCTGCTGCTTCCGGTCGATGTCGCCGAAGGAACGGGGCAGGGCTTCCTCGAGGAGGCCCAGGGCGGTCGTCAGGTCGATCAGCAGGGGGATGTCGACGACCGTCGGCGGGAGCGGCGGCGGCAGTTCGGTGGCGGCCGAAAAGAGCTGGCGCGGCGGATCCGCCAGCACGTCGGGACCGGCACGACAGCCCGCCAGGACCGCGACCCCGAGGGCGACCGGCACCAGGCCGATCGCCGAGAGCAAGTGACCCCGCGGCATCGGGGAATCGTACCGCCGGGCCTCGTCATTCGCCACGCGCCCTTGTGCCCGTCCCTTCCGGGAGGCAGAATTTCAGCCCGGTCCGTCCGGGGATTGGCGGGCCGCTCGCGTCGCCGCCCGGATTCCCTTCGCCCAAAGATTGCCCATGAAACCTCGTGCCCTCGTGTTGCTCGTCCTTGGCGCCGCCTGTGCCCGGACCGAGCCCGCCGACCTGGTCCTCATCAACGGCGTCGTCCACACCCTCGACGCCGCCAAGCCGAAGGCCGCCGCGATCGCCATCAAGGGCGACCGGATCGTGTTCGTGGGAACGACCGAGGAAGCCAAGGCGCATCAGGGCAGCGCCACCAAGGTGGTCGACCTGCAGGGCGCCACGGTCGTGCCCGGTCTTGCCGACGCGCACTATCACCTGGCCGGGGTCGGGGAACGGGAGATGATCCTCAACCTCGAAGGCACCAACACCAAGGACGCGTTCCTGGCCAAGGTCAAGGAGCGGGTCGATCAGGCCAAGCCGGGGGAGTGGGTGGTCGGTCGAGGATGGATCGAGACCTTCTGGACGCCGCAGGCCTTCCCGAGCCGCCAGGACCTCGACAAGATCGCGCCGAACAACCCCGTCATCCTGACCCGGGCCGACGGCCATGCCTCGGTGGCCAACACCAAAGCCCTCGAGCTCGCCGGGGTGACCAAGGCCACGCCGGCGCCCGCGGGTGGCGCGCTCAACAAGGACGCCGCCGGCGAGTTGACCGGGATGCTGATCGACGCGGCCCAGTTCCTGGTTGCTCGGGTCGTGCCCCCCTCCACCCCCGAGCAGGACGACTCCGCGGTGGTGATCGGGGCCCGGCGGAGCGTCGAACTCGGCTGGACCCAGGTGCACGACGCCGGCGTCGCGTGGCGGGAGGTGGCCCGGATGCGGCGCCTCTACGGCGACGGCAAGGTCAAGCTCCGGGTCTACCAGGCCATCCGGGGTCCTGGCCCCGACGCCGATTCGCTGCTGGCCGGCGGCGCCCTCGTCGACGAATTCAATGGCCGGTACACGGTGCGGACCATCAAGGCGGCCGTCGACGGCGCGCTCGGTTCCCGGGGCGCCCTGCTCCTCGAGCCCTACTCCGACGACCCGAAGATCCACGGCCTGTTGACCACCGACACGGCGGCGTTCCGCGTCATGCTGGCCCGGTCGCTGGAGCGGGGCATTCAGGTCGAGACTCACGCCATCGGCGACAGCGGCAATCGACTGGTGCTCGACCTCTACGCCGGCGCCCTGAAGGAAGTCCCCCGGGGAGAAAAGCGGCGGGTCAACGAACCCCGGTTCCGGATCGAGCACGCCCAGATCGTCGAGCCGAGCGACATTCCGCGGTTCAAGGACCTCGAGGTCATTCCCTCGATGCAGCCCTCGCACGCCATCGG
>JAEUJH010000466.1 GCA_016794825.1 Gemmatimonadota bacterium | reverse complement strand
ACGAAGCCGCGGGCCAGCAGGCCCCGGGCCACCGCGTTGGCCTCGCGCGCCAGGTCGTCGGTGGTCCAGACCCGCTCGGCCCGCGGATCGCGAATGTCGATGACCGCGGGATGATCCGGCGCCTCGGTGGGGAGGATGTCCCCGAGATTCACCCGTTCCAGCATCGCACCGCCGTCCTTCCCGGTTCGCCGCCCGTCGAGCCGCTCACGGCTTGATCAGGACCTTGCCGACGACTTCTCGATCTTCCAGCAGGCGCTCGCCCTCGGCCGTGGCCTCGAGCGGGAGCACCTGGTCGATGACCGGCGCGAGCTTCCGCGCCGCGATCAGGCTCATCAACTCGGTCAGGCCTTCGGGCGTCCAGCCGTTCGACCCGATCATCTCCTGCTCGTAGGTCCAGAGATACCGGGCATCGGTGGTGAGTTCGAACCCGGCCGTGGCGCCGCAGGTGAGGATCCGTCCGCCGACCCGCACGCACTTCTGGGTGTCGAGCCAGGTGTCGCCCCCGGTGAAGTTGACCACGACGTCGACGCCGCCCCCGCCGGTAATCCGCGGCTTGCCGTAGAGCGACCGGATCGCGTCGAGGAACTTGACCTCCGCGTAGTTGATCCCGTGGTCGGCGCCGAGGGCCATCAGCCGCTCGAGCTTGCCCGCCGAGCTGGCGCAGGCCACGACCTCGGCGCCGAGCAGCTTGGCCAGCTGCACGCAGGCAACGCCCACCCCGCCGCTCGCGCCGAGAATCAGGACCTTCTCGCCCGCCGCCACCCGGCCCCGGGTGATCATCATCCGGTGCGCCGTGCCGTAGGCCAGCGGCAGCGACGCCGCGTCCTCGAGCGACACCCCTTGGGGCACCCGGATCAACTGCCGCGCCGACGCCCGACAGTACTCGGCCCGGCCGCCGTCGGCCACCTCGCCCAGCATCCCGAAATGCGAGCCGCCGCGGATGATCGGATCGACGAGCACCGGGTCGCCGACCGACCAACCGGTAACCCCCTCGCCCAGCGTCGCGATCGTGCCCGCGATGTCGGACCCGACCACCACCGGCAGCGGGATCTTGATGCCCGGCATTCCGCGGCGGGTAAAGATGTCGTGGAAGTTGACCGCGGTGGCCGCCACCCGCACGATCACGTCGCCCGGACCCGCCACGGGGTCGGGATAGTCGGTGCGGTGGACCAGCTGGCTCCGGTCGCCATGCCCGACCGTCAGTACGGCCCTCATTGCATTCTCCTGGTAGTTCGGCTCGCGCCGCTTGCCCCCCGGCGCGTGGATCGATACCTTAACGACGTTAAGGTATCAAGCCTCCCGTTCGGCGCAAGATGCCCGCGGCGCCGGGTCCCGAGAAGCCATGAGTCCACGCCGTGCCGAACGATCCGACGAAGAACTCCTGGCCCACGCGGTCCGGGTGGTTCGTCGCCACGGTCCCCGGGTTACGCTGGCCCGGATCGCCGCGGATCTGGGGCTTTCGTCGGCGCGGCTGATCCAGCGGTTCGGCTCCCGGGGTCGGCTCCTCTCCGCCGTCGAGGAACGCGCCGACCGGCGGATGCTCGCCTCGATCATGGCCGGCCTCGACGAGACCGCCGACCCGCTCGGCGCCCTGGTCGACCGACTCGCCACCGTCGCCGAGCGCAACGCCAAGCGCCTCTACCTGCTGTCCAACTCGTATCTCTACGACCCCGGCCACGCCGTCACGCCCGCCGGCGTCCGGGAGGCCCGGCGGCGGATCGAGATGTTCGTCGACCGGTTTGCCGCCGTGCTCGATCGAGCCGCCGCCGCGGGGCAGTTGGTGCCCACCGTGGATCGCCGGGCCCTGGCCCGCGCCCTCAACGTCACCTGGGTCGGGAGTTACAACGCCTGGGCCTACGCTCCGACCGGGTCCCTTCGGCTCGCGGTGACCCGTGACCTCGAGTTCCTGCTGCAGCCCTATCGCGCCCCCTCTCGAAAAAAGCGAACGCGATGACGAACCGGTGGATGACCCTGGCCCTGGTGCTCCTCACCACGGCAATCGGCATGATGGGGTTCGGGGCCGTGTTCCCCCTCCTCAACCTCTGGATCCAGGATCTCGGCATTACCCGCGCCGAAGGAGGCCTTCTCTCCGGATTCTGGTATCTGCCCGGCATCCTCGTGTCGCTCCCCGCCGGGTGGGCGTTCGATCGCTACTCGGTTCGGCGGGTGCTTCGGTTCTGCTGGATCCTGATCCTGGCCGGCACCGCCGTCATGGCGCTGGCGCCGTCCTTCTGGGTTCTCTGCGCCGGACGGCTGCTCTTTTCGATCGGCATGAACGCCCACATGATCGGCGCGCCCAAGCTGCTGGGACAGGCGTTTGCCGGGCGGCGTGAGCTGGGGTTCGTGATGGGGGTTTACACGATGGCGTTCACCGCCGGCATCTTCGCCGCGCTCAACCTGCTCGGCTCGGTCGGCGCGGCGGAGGGATGGCGGCCGGCCATGCGGCTGATGACCGGCCTCGCGGCCGTCGGTCTGGTGCTGATCGCGGTGGCGCCGAGTTCGGAGGGCGGCACCACCAGCGCAACCGCCACCGCGCCCCGGTTCAGTCCCCTGGCGCTCGGCGCCGGGGCGTGGATCCTGTCGATTGCCTATTTCGGCTACAGCATCGGGACCGAGGCGCTCCTGACGTTCGGCCCCGATGCGCTGGTGCAGCGCGGCCTCGATCTCGCCGCCGCCTCGGCCATCGTCGGATCGTACGCCATCGTGGCGCTGGTCCTGAAGCCGGTGCTCTCGACCCAGCTCCGGCCGAATTCCGCGTTTCTGTTCGTGATCCTCGCCACCGGCTTTGCCGTGGCCGCCACCGCGCTGTTCTTCACCCCGGGCCTGCCGGCCCGGCTGCCCGCGGCGCTCCTGGGCGTGTCGCTCGCGCTGGGAATGCCGGCGCTGCTGGCCCTGCCGAGCTTTCTCTTTCCCCCCGAGCGCTCGGGCCAGTGCTACGGCCTCTACCAGACGCTCTACAGCCTCGGGTTCGTGGCGCAACCCGCGGTCGGCCTGGTGGTCGATCGGACCGGGTCGTATCCGGCGGGCTTTGCCGTGATCATCGGGTACTGCCTGCTCGGTCTGCTGGTGCTCCTGCCCCCGGTGCGACGGCTTCGGGCCTGAGCAACCGGCCCGGGCCGGATCTCCGGCCCGAACCGTCGCGCGGGAAACTAGAGCTTGGCCTTGACCTGGGCCGCGAGGTTGACGAGCGCCTGAAGCTGGGCGGCCGAGACCTTGGGAGTGGCCTCGGTGATCGCCCCGTCGATCTGGGTAATCGCGCGGGTGCGATTGGCGGTGGTGAGCGGACGTTCCCCGCCGTTGAGGCGCTCGAGCAGGTGGTTGAGGGCAAAGGTGGCCACCGACGCGGTCCACGAGTTCGGGGCATGGCGGACGGCCATCCGGAGATCGTCGTAGATCGCCTGATGTTCATCCCAGCTGTTCGGCGGCCGCGACACCTGGCCTCGGAGCGCCACGAAGACCGCGTGCCGGCGCAACCCGCGCCCGGCGAGCAGATTCTCGAGATAGAAGCTCTCGTGGAGCCCCGGCTCGAACATCCAGCCGAGGTACATCCAGTCGATCTGGTTCACGGCCGGATTGACGATGGCCGACGGGGTCGAGGCCTGCTGCGCCATCCGCGCCGTGTTGCCGACGTCCCACCACTGCTCGTGGGCTTCGCCACCGACCGACTGGTTGATCCCGCCCCGCAGCATGTGCTGCGCGATCAGGGCCGCCGTCCATCGGCGGAGTTCGAAGCAGGCCACGTAGTTGACCCGCGACGGCGTGTTGAAGAGGCAGGGCGCGGCCGGATTGGCGCCGGCCCGCTCGGCGTCCCGCATGGCGGACACCACGGCGCCCAGGTTGGCGGTCGTCGGGTTGGTGTGATACGCGGTGAGCGCCGCGCCGGCGCGGCTGCCGTTGTACGAGAGGATCGCGGCCGGCGGCGCCGAGTCGGGCAACCAGTCGAGATTGGACTGCTCGTCGGACCAGGGCGGCAGACTGAACGCGATCGGCGTCACCCGCGGATCGATGGCCCGCAGCTGCGCGGTCGACAGGACGGGCCAGGTGTCCGACCCGAACAGATCGATCGCGAACTGGGCGTCGCTCGCCACCACCGTGCCGCCCGGCTGGAACAGCTTGACCTTGGCCGGGACGTGCGCGGTGTTGAGCGACCGGATGTAGGCCACGATCCGAAGCGCCGTGGCGGTATCGACGTGCTTGACCGCGCGGCGAACGATGGTGGTGTCGGCGTAGGAGAAGTACGCCAGATCGAAGCCGTCGCGCGAGGCATGGCAGATGCCGCATTCCCGTTCCACCGCGGCCTGTCCCAGGGCCAGGTCGCTGCCGGGCGGCGGGGGCGGCGGCGGAGCCGGCGGTTGGGCCGGATCGAGGGGCCCATCGCCGCCCGAACACCCGTGGAGGGCTGCGACCAGAAGAACCGCCGCGGCAAACGCGCCTTGCTTCATGTACCCCGCCCTGAGAAGATGGATCGACTCGGGAAGACGCCTTCGGGGACGTCGATCCGGCCGCCCAATGCACAACCGGCCGACCCGCCCCGAAGCCCCCTCCGCGGAGACCTCCGATGTCTTTGCTGCTCAACATCTTGCTGCTTGCCGCTCAAGCCGGTGACAGCGCCACGGCGTTCGTCGGCGTCGCCACCTTTCGGACCGACCGGCCGGGCTGGGACCGGAATCAGACGGTGGTCGTCCGGGGTGGCACGATCGTCTGGGTCGGTCCGGCCGCCCGGGCCCGCCTCGACCCGGCCACCCGCCGGATCGCCGGGCGGGGTCGGTATCTGCTTCCGGGCTTTGCCGACATGCACGTGCACCTCGATCGCGAGGGCGACCTCATCACCTACGTCGCCAACGGGATCACCACGGTCCGCAACATGTGGGGCGAGCCCCGGCACCTCGAGTGGCGGCGCCGGATCGCCGCGGGCGAACTGATCGGACCGCGGATCGTCACCGCCGGCCCGATCCTGGACGGGAACCCGCCGTCGGTGCCCCAGATGACGGTGCTCATCGACCCCGCCCGGGCCCGCGCCGAAGTCGACCGCCAAGCCGCCCTGGGATTCGACTTCATCAAGGTCTACAACAGCCTGCCCAAGGCGGTGTTCGATACCGTCCTGCTGGCGGCCGCGGCCCACAAGCTTCCGGTGGCGGGCCACGTCCCGTTCGAGGCCGGCCTCCGCGGCGTTCTGGCCAGCCGCCAGGCGTCGATCGAACATCTCCGCGGCTACATCGCCGAGTTGGTGCCGGCCACGGCGCCGGTTCAGCCCGGGGCCTCGCTCAAGTCCCGCTCGGTGGCCTGGAACTACGTCGACTCGACCCGGATGGCCGCCCTGGCCCAGGCCACCGCCACGGCCGGAATCTGGAATTGCCCCACGCTGATGGTGACCGCCGAACTGCTGGCCCCCCCTGACCGGTGGGAAGAACTGGCCCGCCGCCCGATCCTCCAGTACCTCGGCCCCGGAGCCGCCGGCGACCGCGCCACCATTCCGTACCTGCGCGATTTCTCGCCCGACGACTACCGAGAGGCCGGGCGGGGCGTCGGCGCGCAGCGGCGAATGGTCCGGGAACTCGACCGGGCCGGCGCCGGCCTGCTGCTGGGCACCGACAGCTATCTCCAGGGCTTTGCCCTCGAGGCCGAGCTGGCCGAGTTCGAGGCGGCCGGCATCGACCGGGGCAGGATCCTCACGATCGCGACGGCCAACGCCGCCACTTTCCTGGGCGAGTCCGACCGGTGGGGCCGGATCGCGGTGGGCCAGCGGGCCGACCTCCAGCTGCTCGACGCCGACCCCATGGCCGACCTCGCGGCGCTCGACCGGCGGGCCGGCGTGATGGTGGCGGGTCGCTGGCTCTCGAAGGCCGACCTCGCCCAGCGGCTCGAGCGGCTCCGAGTTCGGCCATGATCCTCGTTACCGGCGCCACCGGGTACGTCGGCGGCCGCCTGGTCCCGCGGCTCCTGGCGGCCGGGCACCGAGTCCGCTGTCTGGTTCGCGACCCGGCGCGGCTCGCCGGCCGCGCCTGGCTCGGTCGGGTCGAGGTGGCGGCCGGCGACGTACTCGACCCCGCCACGCTTCCCGCGGCGCTCGAGGGCGTGACGATCGCCTACTATCTGGTCCACAGCCTGGCGGCCGGCGCCGACTATGCCGAGCGCGACCTGGCGGCGGCCCGGACCTTTGCCACCGCCGCCCGGCAGGCCGGCGTCGCGCGGATCATCTATCTCGGCGGCCTCGCGTCGGAGCGGACCGGGCTGTCGCTCCACCTCTCCTCACGGCAGGCCACCGGCAACGCCCTCCGCGAAGCGGGCGTACCCGTCACCGAATTCCAGGCCGCCGTCATCGTCGGTTCGGGGAGCCTGTCGTTCGAGCTGATCCGCTACCTGACGGAGCGGGTCCCGATCATGGTCTGCCCGAAATGGGTCTACACCCGGACCCAGCCGATCAGCATTCGCGACGTGCTGGAGTACCTCGCCGCCGCGCCGGGCGTCGCGGCGTCGACCGGGGCAACGATCCAGATCGGCGGCGCCGACGTGGTGACCTACGGCGACATGATGCTCGGCTATGCCCGGGCCCGTGGCCTCCGCCGATCGATGGTGCCGGTGCCGCTGCTCACGCCGCGGCTCTCCTCGCTCTGGGTCGACTTCGTCACCCCGATTCCGGCGGCCATTGCCCGGCCACTCATCGATGGCCTCCGCAACGAGAACGTGGTGACGTCGGACGCCGCCGCCCGGCTGTTCCCGACCATTCGGCCGATGAGTTACCAGGAGGCCGTGGCCGCCGCGCTCGCCAAGCTCGACCGGGGCGAGACCGAAACCGCCTGGAGCGACGCGCTGGTCACCAGTCAGGGCGACCGACGCCCCGCGGTGCTGACCACCCACGAGGGCATGATCCGCGAACGTCGCGAACGGCTCGTCGCCGCCGACCCCGAGGCCACCTTCCGGACCTTTACCGGCATCGGCGGCCACCGCGGGTGGTTCTACGCCGACTGGACCTGGCGCGCCCGCGGCTTCCTCGATCGGCTGGTCGGTGGGGTCGGCCTCCGCCGGGGGCGCCGCGACCCCGATCACCTCCGGGTCGGCGACGCGCTCGACTTCTGGCGGGTCGAGGCGCTCGAGCCGGGCCGCCTGCTCCGGCTTCGGGCCGAGATGAAGGTGCCGGGCCGGGCCTGGCTCCAGTACGACGTGACCGACGCGGGCGGAGGCCAGTCGCTCCTGGTCCAGACCGCGTACTTCGCGCCCAAGGGTCTGGCCGGTCTGCTCTACTGGTATCTGCTCTACCCCGCCCACGCTCTGATCTTCAGCGGTCTGATCGCGGCGATTGCCCGCCGAACGGTCGCCGCCCGCGAGGGCGGTTCCCACCGAACCACCCCGTAGCGGCCGGCGCGGCCCCGACTATGTTTCCGGCGTCGGAGGCGCGAGTCGAGAGGAGTGCTCGCCCCATGAGAAGTCGAACCGCGGTTACCGCCCTGCTGGCCGCCGGGCTGCTCGCCGGCGCGGACGTTGCCGCCGGTCAGGGCGCCCCCCGTGAAGTTGCCACCCGTTTCCTCGATGCCTGGAACGCCCGCCGCTGGTCCGAAGCGGCCCGGCTCCTCGATCTCGATCAGTTCGATCGGTTCCGCCAGGATTTCATTGCCCGCGCCCGCCGAGCCCCTGATGAAGGGCCTCGCCTGACGGTGGACGAACTCCGCCGCCAGGACCCCTCGATGCCGCGCGAGGTGGCGGAGTACCAGATCCGGATGATGGAGGAACAGCGCCGGCGGTACGCCGATCCGACGCCCTTCGAGTTTGCCCGGGTCAGTTCGGCGTCGGCGCTCCGGGCCCTCTCGCCCGCGGAAGCGGCGGCCCGGTGGCTCGAGAGCCGCGATCCTCGCTGGCAGGTGCGGATGCAGTTCGAACAGGCCGGCTGCCCCGCCCCCGCCGACCTCGAGCAGATTCCGTTGCCGACCCGGCGCCTGATCGGCGTCATCGCCGAATCCGACTCGGTGACGTTCGGCCTGTTCCGCGAAATTCGTCCCGACGAGGAAGGTCCGAGCTGGGCCGGGGGTGATCTGGTGGTGATGGAACTCCGGGATCGCGACGGGCGGTGGCTCGTCCAGCCCCGCGGCGACCTGCTCCCCGAGGTCGGCGCGGTCGACGTGTCGGACTGCCGGGGTGGACCCCCGCGGGACCGTTAGGCGGGCTCGACCAAGTCCGATCAGCCGTCCCTCGGGGGGAGCCGAGACCACTCGTCCACCGGGGGGATGGCCACGGGACGGCGCGGCGGTCCGCGCGAATCGCGGCGAGCGGGCCGCCGGTCAGTCGGCGCGGAGGGCGGTGATCGGGTCGACCCGGGCCGCCCGCCGCGCCGGAATGGCGCTCGCCACGATGGCCGCGCCGAGCAAGGCCAGGGTCACCCCGCCGTAGACCGTCGGATCGAACGCGCTGACACCGTACAGGAAGAAGCCAAGCCCGCGGGTCACCAGCGACGCGATGGCCAGACCCGCGACCCCGCCGAGCCCGCAGACGACGGCGGCCTGCCGGATGATCATGGTGACCAGACTCCGATCCGGCGCCCCGAGCGCCCGCCGGACCCCCATCTCCTGAGTCCGCTGCGCCACCGAGTACGCCATCACGCCGTAGACCCCGATGATCGCCATCAGCAGCGCCATCGCCCCGAACACCGTCAGCAGTTCCGGCATGATCTTGGACCGCGCCAGCGACTGCTCCACGTGCTGGGCGATGGTCTCCACCTCGTAGATCGGCTGGGTCGGCGCCAACGCCTCGACCGCCGACCGGACCCGTTCGACGTACCCGATTGGATCCCGCTCGGTCCGGAGCACGAAGGTCATCCGCCGGAAACTCGACTGCGCCGCGGGCAGGAACACCACCGCCGGCGCCGGCTCGTCGGGGCCGAACTCGCGGGTGTCCCGGACGACGCCGACGATCTCCCACCAGGTCTGATGGAATCGGATCCGCCGCCCGAGCGGGTTGCCGTCCGCCCAGTGCCGCCGAACCAGCGCCTCGTTGACCACCACCACCCGCGGTGACTCGAGTCGATCGGTCGGCTCGACGTCCCGACCCCGCACCAATCCGATCCCGATCGCGCCGAAGTACCCCGGCAGGACCCCTCGGGTCTGGACCACCGGCGCCTTGCCCGGCTCGGGCTCGGCCTCGCGGTCGACGTAGTAGGCCGCGCCGCTGCCCCCGTCGTAGGGGAGCTGGCTCACGGCCCCGACCGCCGTCACGCCTTCGAGACTGGCCAGCGACTGGTGGATCTGATCCTCGAACCGCACCACGCTGGCGCTGTCCGGATACTCCTGCTGCGCCAGCGAAACCCGGAAGGCGAGCGCACTCCGGGTCGAGAACCCCGGATCCGCGGCGGTGACTTTCCGCGAGCCCTTGATCAGGAGCCCCGCCGAGATCAGCAGCACCAGCGCGAGCGCGATTTCCACCCCCACCAGCGAACTCAGCATCTTGCCGTGGCGGAGCTCCGTCATGCCCCGAGCCCCGTCGCGCAATGACGTGGCCAGATTGGGCCGACTCGACCGCAAGGCGGGCGCGATCCCGAACAGGAGCCCCGAGCCGACCGAAATCCCCGCCGCGTAGGCAAACGCCACCCAGTCGAAGCCGAGCAGCTCGATCCGGGGGAAGTCCGCCGGCAGCAGCGACCGGAGCCACCCCAACCCGACGAACGACAGCAGCAGGCCGATCCCGCCACCGATGGCGGCGAGGAGGAGGCTCTCGGTGAGCATTTCACGGATCAGCCGGCCGCGACCGGCGCCCAGCGCCGACCGAACCGCCAGCTCCCGATCGCGCCCGGTGGCCCGGGCCAGCAGCAGATTGGCCACGTTGGCGCAGGCGATCAGCAGCACGAACGCGACCGAGACCATGGTGATGAGCCCGGCCCGCTCCGCCGTGTCGTCGACCACCTCGTCGGCCAGGCGGACCACTCGCGCGCTCTGCCCCGCGTTGGTGGTCGGATGGAGCGCCGCCAGCCGGCCGACGATCCCGGTGATCTCGGCGTGGGCCCGCTCGATCGTGGCGCCCGACACCAAGCGGCCCACCACCTGCAGCGAACTGTTGCCGCGGGGAGCCGCCGGGTCCGCGGTGAGCGGCACGAACAGGTCCACCGCTCCCTCGCCCTCGAACCGGAACGCCGGCGCGAGCACCCCGACCACGGTGTGCGGCAACCCATCCAGGAGAATGGCCCGACCGACCACGGCGGAGTCGCCGTCGAACCGCTGGGTCCAGAGTCGATGGGACAGCACCACGCTCGCGCCCGCGCCGGGCACTTCGTCCTGCCGGCCGAACCGTCGGCCGAGCGCCATGGGTGCGCCGAGGATGTCGAGCAGATCGCCGGTGGCGCGGATGCCCTCGAGCCGCTCGGGGCGCTCGCCCTCCGCGAAGTTCAGGCTGACGCCCTGGAACGCCGCGATCCGCAGGGTCCGGGTTTCGTTCCGCCAGTCGAGAAAATTCGGCAGCGACACCGAGGAACGGGTCCAGCCCCGCTCCGGGTTGGTCTGCCAGACCTGCACCATCTGATCGGCGTCGGGATACGCGAGCGGCCGCCAGAGCAGCGAGTTGACGCCCGTGAACATCGTGACGTTGACCGCGATGCCCAGCGCGAGCGACAGCGAGGCGATGAGGACGAGGCCCGGACTCCGCCTGAAGCTGCGGATCGCGTGCCCAAGGTCGCGAACGAGGTTATCCACCGCGGTGATCTCCAGCCCGTTGCCGGAACGGGGTCAGGGATGACGAGTGCCGGTGACGTTCCCGTACGCGACGTCCGGAAGGCCGGTTTCAGGACCGAAGCGCCCGTTCCAGCTCGCCGAGGTGGTGGTGGTAGTCGACTTCGATGGCGTGGCGCGGCGTGGCGACCCAGCGGGTCCGAATGGTCTCCGCCTCGGCGGCCGCGCGGGTCGCCAGGTCGTAGGGCGGGCGGTATCGGCCATTGATCCGCGCCGCCACCACTCGAGCCTGCGCCTCCGCCAGCGGCCAGATCGACCCGGACGGTTGCACCAGGCCGATGAAGTACAGCGTCGGATGCTCGGGTGAGAACACCCGGAGGTAGAGGGGAACTCGATCGTCGTCGAAGGCCACGAACCCCGGATCGAAGAACGGAAAGCTGATCCGGAACCCGGTGGCGGCAATCACCACGTCGAACGGCTCGACCCGCCCGTCGGCAAACCGGACCCGCGGACCGTCGAACGCCGTCACGGCGGGATACGGATGCACCGACCCGTGGCGGAGCGAGTACGGCAGCTCCGAGTTGAGGACCGGATGCGACCGGACGATGTCGTGATCCGGCTCCGGCAATCCGTACGGCGCGTTCCCGCCCGTCAGCACGCGCCACGACAGCCACTGGAGCCGGCGGCGGAGCGGCGCCGGGATCCACTGCATCCGGGCGTTCAGGACATCCGGCGGCTGCCCGAACATCAACTTGGGCAGGAGGTAGTAGCCTCGCCGCCACGACAACCCGGTCCACGCGGCCACCCGTCCGGTCTCGACCGCGATGTCGCAGGCCGAGTTGCCCCCGCCGATGACCAGGACCCGGCGGCCCCGGAACGGCTCGGCCCGCTTGAATCCGTGCGAGTGGAGATACTCGCCCTCGAATCGGCCGGGATACTCCGGCCAGCGGGGGTCCCAATGGTGGCCGTTGGCCACCAGCAGGTGGTCGAACTCCTCCCGTCCGCCCCCGGCCAGCTCGAGCAACCAGCGCTCGCCCGGGAGCTTCGTCGCCCGGCGCACCGCGGTCTCGAACCGGATCGAGCGGACCAGATCGAAGTGCCGGGCATACGCCTCGAAGTACGCCAGCAGTTGCCGGTGTGAGGGATAGTCCGGGTAGTCCGAGGGCATCGGAAAGTCGCGGTACTGCGACAGCCGCTTCGAGGAGATGAGGTGAGTCGTTTCGTAGACGCTCGAATGGCCGGGCTCCGGCGAGTAGACCCAGTTGCCGCCGACCCGGCCGCTCTGCTCGAACGCCACCGGGTCGAGTCCCGCGTCCCGAAGGGACCGGAGCGCGCCGAGCCCCGAGGGGCCGGCGCCGATGACGGCCACCCGGGGCACGGTCATCGGGCCGGCCCCACGGTCCGCCCGCTCCCCGGCCCCCGCTGACCCTGGTGGAGGGCCAGCTTGCCGTTCACCACCACCGCCGTGATCCCGTCCGGATACGCGAAGGGCTGCTCGAAGGTGGCCCGATCGGCGATGGTGGCGGGGTCGAACACCACCAGGTCGGCGTACCAGCCTAACGCCACCCGCCCCCGTTTCGGGAGCCGGACCCGGCGGGCCGGCCGGTCGGTCATCTTCCGGATCGCGTCGGCCAGCGTCAGCGTCTTTCGCTCCCGGACGTAGCGGCCGAGGACCTTGGGGAAGGTGCCGAGGCTCCTCGGGTGCGGGTGAGCCCGCCGGGCCGGTCCCTCGATCGCCACCGCGCCGCCGTCGCTCGACACCATTCCGTGTCGATGAGCCAGCAACCGCTCGAGGTTCTCCTCGCTCATCGCGAACCCCACCATCCCGACGCTCCCCCGGCTCCGCCGCAACAATCCGACCGTCCGCTCGTACATCGACGCCGGCCCGTCGAGTTCCGGCAGCCGCTTGCCTTCGGCCGCCCGATCCTCGTCGGCCCCCACGCTGGTGATCAGCACCCGATCCCATCCGCCGATCAGCTCGATCTTGGCCTCGACCGCCTCC
>JAEUJH010000444.1 GCA_016794825.1 Gemmatimonadota bacterium | reverse complement strand
TGCCGCGATAGGCCGGGTTGGGCCCGAAGTCGCCGATCAGGAGACCCTCGGGCCGCGCCAGCTCCCGAAGGATCCGTTCCGCCTCGGCGCGGTTGTCGAAGTCCCGCTTGGGAAACAGGACCGTGAGAGTGGATTGCCAGTAGGGATAAGGATAGATGTCGGCGGTGATGTCGATGCCGCTCGCGCGGGCCCGGTCGAGGACCCGGATCAGACTGTCGGCCTGACCCCAGAGCGGGATCATCGCCAGCTTGACGTGACTGATCTGGACCGGAAGCCGGGCTTCCCGGCCAATGGTGATGATCTCGTCGATCGCTTCCCAGAACCAGCGATCCTCGCTCCGAATGTGGCTCAGGTACCGGCTCCCGGCGGCCGCGGCCACCTTGGCCAGCGCCAGAACCTCGGAGCGGTCGGAGTAGATGCCCGGGTCGTACTCGAGTCCCGCGGAAAGGCCCAGGGCCCCCGCGTCGAGTTCGGCGCGGAGCAGTACCGCCATCGAGTCGACCTCGGCGGCCGTGGCGGGCCGGCGGAAGTCGCTGCCCATGACGGCGTGACGGATCGAGCCGTGACCGGCATAGAACGCCACGTTGACGGCGGTACCCACGGCCCCGATCGAGTCCCAGGCTCGAGCCAGCGGAATCGGATGGCCGCCGTCCTGTCCCGCGATGATCGTGGTGATTCCCTGGCTGACCGCGGCCCGGGCGTCCGGCGTCCGAGTCAGGAACCGATCATGGTGACTGTGACTGTCGATGAAGCCGGGCGCCAGCACCAGACCCCCGGCATCGATCACCGAATCGCCGGCTTGCGGGGCAACGTCCGCGCCGACGGCGACGATGGAATCGCCGCGATACCGGAGCGCACCCCGGTAACCCGGGGCACCCGTCCCGTCGACGATCAGGGCATTGACGATGGTGGTGGCCGCGGGGCCGGGCGCGCCGGTGGCGCACGAGACCAGGCAGGCGCCGGCCAGCAATGGGGCGAGGTAGCGCATCGATCGAAGGGGGTCGGGCCGGTTTGGGTGACGAAGACTGGACCGCCGGGGAAGCTAAGGGTCGCCACGGTCGTCCGCCACGGCCGGGAAACGGGACCGTTGCTCCGCACCCGCGCCGGGAGTAGGCTACGGAATGAACCGACTCCAATTCCAACTGATCGGCATCCTCGCCATGCTGGCGGCCGGCGGATGTGGCCGGCCGACCCCTCCCGGCGATATGGTGGTACGCCTCCCCCAAGGCAGCTATCGCGCCGGTCCGGCCACGGACGGCGTCCTGGCCTTCCGGGGTATCCCGTATGCCCGTCCGCCGGTCGGCGCGCTGCGGTGGCGCGAAGCGCTGCCGCCGGAGCCGTCCGATCGAGCCGTCGACGCCGCGGGATACGGCCCGAGTTGCCGCCAGCTTCGCGACGAGAACGAGCCGGCCTCGTTGGGGCGACAGGACGAGGACTGTCTGAGCGCCAACGTCTGGACCCGGCGAGTCGACGGACCGCCCAAGCCCGTCATGCTCTGGATCCACGGCGGCGCCAACGTGAGTGGTGGCACGGCGGACCCGACCTACGACGGCCATCACTTCGTCCGCGACAATGACGTCGTGCTGGTGTCCATCAACTACCGACTCGGCCCGTTCGGCTTCCTGGATCTCGAGGAGGCGGGTGGACCCGAGTACCGTCGGAGTCGCAACCTTGGCTTGCTCGACCAGCTGACCGCGCTGCGATGGGTCCGGAGCAACATCTCGGCGTTCGGTGGCGACTCCTCGAACATCACGGTGTTCGGCGAGTCCGCCGGCGGCTCGGCGGTCATGCGACTGCTGGCGATGCCACTCGCCCGGGGCCTGTTCGACAAGGCGATCATCCAGAGCGGCGGCCCGGCCAACATCCGCGTCAAGGGATATCCGAAGAAGGACGACATCCCGATGGGACGGGCCCTGACCAAGGCGCTGATGACCGAGGCCCGGGCCACCACCGTGACCGACCTCACGGCGCTGCCGTCCGACTCGGTCCTGGCGGCCGCCGAGCGGGTGGCGCACGGTCGCGGCGATCGAATGGGCGTCAGCACCTGGGGTGCCCGGGTCGACGGCGACGTCCTGCCCGACGACGTCTTCGGCAACATCCGGCGGGGCAACAACCCCGCCGTGAAGGTGCTGATCGGCACCAACGAGGACGAGATGCTCTACTTCCGGCTCTACGACCGGGATTTCGAGCGGAACCTGATGCGGGAGTACCACGAGAAGGGCACGGTGCTGGGGCGCGACTTTTCGCGAGTGCGCCAAACAGCGGATCAGTTCACCGCGGGCAGCACCGATCCGATGCGGTATGTCGACTTTGCCGGCGAGTTCTGGCTCCGCCAGCCGTCGATCATCCTGGCCGAGGCGCAGGCTCGGCACAACGATGTCTATATGTACTTGTTCACGTGGAACTCGGGCCACCCGGACCTGGGGGCCTGCCACGCCCTCGAGCTTCCCTTCGTCTTCGGCAACCTCGAAGGGCCCGACGCCGAGCGGCTGGCCGGACCCAACCCGCCGGCCGGGCTCTCACGCCGGATCCAGGCGGCCTGGACCGCGTTCGCCACCACCGGCAATCCAACGGCGCCGGGCGAGCCGGCGTGGCCGCGCTACACCGAAGACACTCGCGCCACGCTGACTCTCACCGATGGCGCGTGGACCGTGGTCTCCGACCCGAGGGCGGAGGCGCGCCGCCTCCTCAGCACCATGTTCGACGTCGGTCAGTAGCGACGCAGGCTCCGCCTCACCGACTCCGTCGCTCCGGTCATCGGGCGCGGAACTCGACCACCATCCCCGCCGCCGCGGACGCCGGAACCCGGAGCCGGCCGTCGTGGTCTTCGAACGGGACGCCGTTCGAGATCAACACCTGACGGCAGCGGCCGAGATCCTCGACCGCGAACTCGATTCCGATGCCGTACCCACCGAGCAGGCCGCACCAGGCCGGCGCGGCAGCCCCGTAACGACGCTCGAGGCCGGCGGCGTCGAGGATTTCGAGCCGCTCACCTCGAGGCGTGACGAACAGCACCCGGCCCGGAGTTGCCGTGGTCGGCCGAGCCCCGAACATCGTGGCGAAGTAGTCGACCTGAGCGCCCGGGTCGTCGGCCACGTAGGTCAGGCCGACGACATCGGCGGCGCCGTTCGGGTGCCGCTGCCAGGCGGGCACGAAGATCGTTTCGGGTTTGTAGTGGTGCGACAGGAACAGAGTCAGGTATCGGTAGCGATCCTGGCGCCAGACGTAGAAGCAGTGACTGTTGGTCTCGTCGCTGCCGCCGTCGGGCATCGGTACCGTCCGCCGGGCGTTGAGGATCGGGTCGGGGATCAGACCCTGGGCCGCGATGGCCACCCGATCGGCGGGGAGGTCGTCGGAGGTGAGGCTCACGATGGCCATCCCGTCGCCGCACTGGAACCGGGGAAGCATCCGATCGCGCAGCAGCGGCAGCGACCGGTCGAGATCGGCCACGATCTCGTAGTAGGTGTGTCCCAGCTGGAACACCCGGTTGCAGGATCCGATCTCGACGTGCCGGGCCACCGGCAGCACGTGGAAGCCGAGCCGCTCGAAGGCCAGCCCGGCCTGGGCCAGGTCGCGGACGGCGTGGGCAAAGTGATCGAGTGAGCGCATCGGATCCGGATCGAGTCGACAGGAGGTTTCCTGGTACGGACCATGACCGGCAAGCACGGACGGCTCGCGCGCCGGCCCACCGGACGATAACTTAACGTTGTTTAGCTACTTCGTGAGGGGTACCGCCGATGTCCGCCTTCCTGCCGCTCCAGCTTGCCGCGGTGCTGCTCCAGCCCCCGGCCGCCATCGTCCACGTCCGGTTGATCGATGGCCGGGGTGGTCCCCCGATCGAGAACGCCACCGTGGTCGTCCGGGAGGGCCGGATTGCCGCGGTCGGACCCGCGGCCGAGGTTAAGGTTCCGGCCGGCGTCCGAGTCATCGAAGGCCGGGGGATCTCGCTGCTGCCCGGGCTGGCCGACATGCACACCCACCTGGGAGGCGGCTGGGACGGCGAATCCGCCGACTACCTCGGCTACCGACTGACGATGGGGGCCCTGCTCTATAGCGGCGTCACCACCGTCCTCGATCCCGGCGACATCACCTCCTACGTCAAACAACTCCGGGACGAGATCCGGGGCGGCCGCCTGGCCGGGCCGCGGATCTACTATACCGGACTCGTGCTCGATGGCCCCAAGCCCGTGTGGCCGGACATCTCGGGTGCCATCGCCACGCCCGAGCAGGCGGCCCACTTCGTCCGGCAGATGAAGCAAGCCGACGCGACCTTCATCAAGGCCTACGGCGGCCTCTCGACCGAGATGGTGAAGGCGGTGGTCGACGCGGCCACCAAGGACTCGATCCGGGTCCTTGCCGACCTCTGGCAGCGGAACGGGTCCCTGGCCGACGCCCAGACGGGCGTCGCCGCGTTTGCCCACGCCGCCACCTTGCCGATGACCGACGAAGCGGTCCGCTATCTGGCCGATCATGGCACCGCCACGATCACCACGCTCGCGGTCTACGAGAGCTTTGCGCGGCGACGGTTCCAGGACCTGAGCTTCCTCGACCAGCCGCTGTTGCGCGACGTCCTGACGCCCACCTATCGGCGGCAGATCCGGGCCCATGGCTCGCCGGCGGCGGGTCTCGACACGGCGCGGATCAACCGGATTGCCCGCGGACTCGGTACCGCGCAGAGCAACGTCAAGCGAATGTTCGACGCGGGCGTCCTCCTGGTGGCCGGAACGGATGCCCCCTACCCGGGCGACTACTACGGCGAGGGCCTCCATCGGGAACTCGAACTCCTGGTCGAGGCCGGCCTCACGCCGCTCGACGTCATTTCCCTGGCCACCCGCAACGCCGCCCGGCTGGTCCGGGCCGAGTCGGAGTGGGGCACGGTCGAACCGGGAAAGGTGGCGGACCTCCTCCTGGTCCGCGGTAACCCCGCGGTGCGGATCGCCGATACCCGGCGGGTCGTGATGGTGATGCAGGGCGGGCGGATCGTCGATCGGGCCGCTCTCCGATACGATCCGCGGCGGGACGTCGATCGTCCCCCGGTCGTGCTCCGACCCCATTGACCCGGCCCTGGGGACCGTCCCACTGGGGACGGTGCGGCCGCTGACGCAGTGGTTCCTGTTCGGGGCGGGCTAGATTCCGCGCACCCCCGTCCCTCCCGGAGCCCGTCGATGCGCCATGGTGCCGCGCTGCTGTCTTTGGCCGCCGTCGTCCTGACCACCCGAGCCGCGGGGCAGGACTCGGCCAAGGCCGCCTCCCCGACCATTCCGGCCAAATGGGACGTCCTGGCCAAGCATGGTCCCACCCAGGACATCACGTTCGAGACGTCCGAGGGAACCTGGATGTCGGTCGACGTCTCGCCCGACGGGCGGACGCTGGTGTTCGACCTCCTGGGCGACCTCTACACCCTGCCGATTGCCGGCGGCCGCGCCACGCTGGTGCTGGGCGGCCCGGCCTATGAGTCGATGCCGCGATGGTCGCCCGACGGGACCCGGATCGCGTTCATGAGCGACCGCGACGGGATCGAGAACGTCTGGACGATGAAGCCGGACGGAACCGACCTCCGGCAGGTCTCCAAGGAGCGGGAGCGCCA
Organism: Gemmatimonadota bacterium; assembly: GCA_016794825.1. Taxonomy (GTDB): domain Bacteria; phylum Gemmatimonadota; class Gemmatimonadetes; order Gemmatimonadales; family GWC2-71-9; genus SHZU01. Next base: position 259 of record JAEUJH010000444.1, on the reverse strand, counting down.
GGTGTCCAACCCGGCCTGGACGCCGGACGGTCGCTACCTGGTGGCCCGGAAGCACTTTCGGAACACCCGCTCGCTCGGCGCGGGCGAGATGTGGCTGTTCCACGCCAGCGGGGGCGGCGGCTTCAAGCTCACCGACCGCCGCAACTGGGAGCAGAATGCCACCGAGCCCGCGTTCTCGCCCGACGGGCGGTACCTCTACTTCTCCGAGGACGTGTCGCCGGGCGGCGGGTTCGACTACAACCGCGATCCCCACGGCATC
>JAEUJH010000396.1 GCA_016794825.1 Gemmatimonadota bacterium | reverse complement strand
GATCCCTTCGTCGAGGAGATGGCGGTGGAGGAGCCCCATCCGGCTGGCGGGAACGGCGTCTTTCACGAAGGAACGGTAGTCGGTTACCACCTCGGCCGTCGGATTGATCCGGCAGAGGGAGCCTTCGCCCACCATCCGGATCCGTTCACCCGCGTCCTTGAAGATCCGGTTGACACCCTCCCGAATGCGGGCACCGAGGCGGTCGAGCCGGGCGAATTCGTCGGGCGTCAGCAACCGGAGCGCCGCCAACCCGGCAACCATGGTGAGCGGATTGCCCGAGAACGTCCCACCGGACAACACCCGCGGCCCACCCCGGCTCGGATCGAGCAAGGCCATGATGTCGGCCCGCCCGCCGATGGCCCCGACCGGGAGCCCCCCGCCGATGATCTTGCCGAAGGCCGTCAGGTCGGGAGTCCCGCCGTACTTCTCCTGCCCGCCCCCCATCGCGATCCGGAAGCTCACCACCTCGTCGTACAGCACCACCACCCCGTGCTTCCGGCACAGCGCGGTGAGCCCATCGAGGAAACCCGGCGCCGGAACCGGCCCCCCGGCCTGGCTCGCCAGCGGATCGACCAGGAAGCAGGCCAACGTCGACCCGTGCCGGGTCAGCAGCCGCTCCACCGCCGCCAGATCGTTGAACGGAAAGGTCACCACCTCGCCCAGGACCGACGACGACAGGCCGCCGGAGTTGGCCGTCGTGGCCGGTGCGTCCGGGGGGCCCCACGCGCTCGGGGCGCTGCGGACGCTGGTCTGGACGTAGTCGTAGTAGCCGTGATAGAAGCCCTCGAACTTGCCGATCCGGTCGCGGCCCGTGAACTCACGGGCCAGCTTGACCCCCAACATGACCGACTCGGTTCCCGAGTTGCCGAACCGGATCCGTTCGACCGATTTGACCCGGCTCACGATCAGCTTGGCCAGCTCCACCTCGGCCTCGCCCGGTTCGGACCACGCCGTGCCGCGCTCCAACTGGTCCGTAATGGCCGCGTTGATGACCGGGTGGGCGTGGCCGTGGATCAGCGAGGTCATGTTGTTGAGGAAATCCAGCCGCTCGACGCCGTCGACGTCGGTCAGCCGGCACCCGCGGGCCGACCGGGCGTAGATCGGATACGGATCGAACCAGTAGTGGATCCGCGAGGTCCCGCCGGGCAGATACTTGATCGCCTCGTCGTAGAGGCGGCCGGAGGCGGGAGAGGGACGCTCGGTTGCGTGCGTCGCCGTGGTCATGGAACGAAGCTCCTTGGAGTCAGTGCCAGCGGAGCGGCGAGGCGGACTCAGGGCCGCCGCTCGAGCGTTTGATACAGTCGTGTCAAGCCGATCGTCAGCCGGTCGTAGGTATCGGCCGTGTCGGCCAGCTGCGGATACCCGGCCAGATGCGCCCGGAAGTCCATCCGCCGAACGGCCTCCGGAACGGGCAGTCCGGCCCGATGGGCCGCCGTGCCTTGCGCCAGGAAATCCCGGAGGAACGCCTGCAGCCTGCCGATGACGCTGCGATCGGAAAACCAGGCGCCATGCCCCGGAATGAAGGCCGTGACGTCGAGCGCCTCGAGCCGACCCAGCGTCTCGATCCAGTCGGCCGCAAAGCCGTCGCCCAGGTAGGGCAGGCGCGGCTGGAGCAGGTCGCCGGTAACCAGGATTTTTTCCTTCGGGAGATACACGACGACATCGCCGCCGGTGTGCCCCCGGCCGGCAAATAGAATCTGGATTTCCCGGCCGCCCCGCACCAGCGTCAGCCGGTCGTCGAGCGTGAGCGTGGGCGGCGTCGGCACCACGGCCCGGTCGGCGATTCGCTGCTGCTCGTACCGAAGCAGCTGCCCCCGGGCCTCGGCCCGCCGCTTCGGATCGGCCGTCGTGTCGACCTGCCGCCGGAGTTCGGCGATCCGGGCCGCCACGAAGCTGACGAAGCCGTCGTACGCGGGGCCCCGGCGCGACGCGCCCGACGCCATCATTTCACGGGTGAACTCGTGGCCGATGATCTCGACCTCGGGCCCGTAGATCTGGTTCCCGTGGGCGTGATCGTAATGAAAATGCGTGGTGACCGCGTACCGGACCGGCTTGGGCGTGATCCGCCGCAACTCGTCGAGCAGCACCCACGCCGCGGCGGGCGAGGTGTGCGAGTCGACGACCAACACGTCGGTCTCGTTGACGATGATCGCCGCGTTGGAGCCGACGCCCATCGTGCCGGTCCCCACCGCCTGCCACACCCCTTCCGCCACCGGCACGAATTCGAAGGCCCGGCCGATGTGGTTGGTCCCGGGGGGACGCCGCCGGGCCTCGATCCGCCGCCCTTCGGTCCGATCCGGCGGGCCCGACTGAGCCGAAACCGGCTCACCGACCACTAGCGCGGCGATCAGGACGAGCCCGCCGAGTCGGGCAACCGAGGCCATGCGCGACGACGGGTGAGCAAGCCGTCCGACTCGCTCACCCGTCGCGCCCAGCCCCTGGTGCCCTACCGGCCGAGTGTCTCGGACAGCGGGAGCGGAATGCACGTGGTGGTTCCGTACTGCTGATTCCGGTGGTCGACGCCGTTCGGATGCACCGAGCCGGGCTCGCC
>JAEUJH010000381.1 GCA_016794825.1 Gemmatimonadota bacterium | reverse complement strand
CCGGGTGGCGGCCATCCGGCGCGGGGGCGATCGCGATCGACACCACCATCGCGACCCGGCGCTTCGAGATCCTCTCGGCCGGCGCCGACGCCGTCCAGCCCAGGCCCGCGGCCGCTGCCTCCGCGGCTCCCGAACCGACGGTGAGCGCGCCGCGTCGGGTGGTCCCGGCCCGGTCGATCGGAGTCTCCCCCGGCGCCGGGGCGCTCGGGGCTCTCACTTGCCCGTGCTGCGGCTAACGGCTCCCGCCCACCAGGCGCCAAACGGCCGCTCCAGGGCTTGCGCGACTCCGCGAACCCGTGGAGCGTTCGTCCGAACCACTCACCCGATCCGCCTCCACCTGAGTCGTTCGTCATGACGCGAATCGTCGATCAAATCGCGACGCGGTTCCGGCGGGCCGGGATCCGCCGGCTGTTCGGGGTGCCAGGTGGCGGCAGCATTGCCGAGCTGATCGAAGCCGCCGGCGCGGTCGGCCTCCCGTTCGTGCTGGCGCACACCGAAACCGCCGCGGCCTTCATGGCCGCCGCGGAGGCCGAACTGGGCGTGGGACCCGGCGTGTGCCTTGCCACTCTCGGCCCGGGAGCCGCCTCGATCGTCAACGGGGTAGCCCAGGCCTGGCTCGACCGGGTTCCGCTCGTCGTCATCACCGACTGCATCGACCCGCCAGCCGCGCTGCATCAGCGGCTGCCGCAGACCGCGATGTTCGCCCCGATTACCAAGGCCAGCCTCCGGCTCGACCCCGCTCGCGCCGACGAACAGCTTCGGGACGCGATCGCGCTGGCTCTCGACGGCCCCCCGGGACCGGTCCACCTCGATCTCTCGGCCGAGGTTGCCACCGCGCCGGCGGCCCCCGCGGCGCCCGACGCTCCACCGATCGCCACCGGCCCCGTCACTCCATTTCCCGATTCGACCACCGCCCTGCTGGCCGGTGCCCGGCGACCGGTGGTGCTCGCCGGCCTCGGCGCCGCGCAACCGACCGTCGCCGACGCGGTGGCGCGGCTCGCGGAACGGGCCCGGGTGCCGGTACTGGTGACCTACAAGGGGAAGGGCGTCCTGGCCGACCGGCATCCGTGGCACGCGGGCACCCTCACCAACGGCGCGCTCGAGCGACCCGTGCTCGACGGGGCGGATCTCTTCCTGGCCGTCGGGCTCGATGCGGTCGAACTCCTCCCGCGACCGTGGTCGTACCCGCAGCCGATGATCCAGTTGATGCCCTGGCCGATGGCGCCGGGCCAGTTGCCCGACGGGCCGGCGCACAGCGGAGACCTCGCGGCGCTGGTGGACGAGGCCAATCGGTGCCTCACACCGTCGGCGTGGGAGGCGCCGCGGGTCGGGGCGCGTGCCGAAGCGGGCCGAGCAGCGATGCGGGTACCGGGCTCGGCGGGGGGCCTCTGGCCGCATCGCGTGGTGGAATTGGTCGCGGCGGCGCGGCCCGGCGACCGGGTCACGATCGACGCGGGGGCCCACATGTTTCCCGCGGTGGCGCTCTGGCCCGCGAACCGGCCGCGCGACCTGCTGATCTCCAACGGTCTGTCGACCATGGGCTACGCGCTCCCGACCGCGATCGGCGCGGCCCTGGCCGACCGGCGGCCGGTGACCGTGCTCACCGGCGACGGCGGGCTCTTGATGTGCCTCGCCGAACTCGTCACCGCGGCGCGCGAGCGGCTCCCGATCCGGATCATCGTCTTTGACGACCGGGCCCTGTCCTTGATCAAGATCAAGCAGCAGCAACGAGGGTTCCGAACCGAGGGGGTTGGACTCGACGGCATCGACTGGCCGGCGCTGGCCAGCGGATGCGGGGTCACCGCCCTCGCCGCCACCGACGAGGCCGGGCTGATCCGGGCGCTCGACGACACCGCCAGACTCGAGGGGCCAGTGCTGATCGCCGCGGCGGTCGACCCCACCGGGTACGGCCCGACGATGACCGCGTTGCGAGGCTAGAGCCCGGCCCGCGCGGTCGAAACGGGCTGGGACGGCGCGCTATCTTTCGACCAACTTCCTTCGACATCACGATCCGGAGATCCAATACCGTGGAGCATGCCAAGCGTTTCACCGGGCAGGTAGTCCTCGTCACCGGGGCGGGCCACGGCATCGGCCGGGCCGTGGCGCTCCGCTTCGGCGGTGAGGGGGCCCGGGTGGTGGTGAACGACGTCGACGCGGCGACGGCCCAGGAGGTCGCGGCGGAGATCACCGCGGCCGGCGGCGAAGCCATGCCCGCGGTGGCCGACGTCGCGAGCAAGACCCAGGTCGACGCGATGTTCGACGCGCTGCTGGCCCGGTACGGCACCATCGACGTGCTGGTCAACAACGCCGGCCTCATCACCATGGCGCGCCACTTCCTCGAGGCGGACGAAGCCTGGTGGGACACGGTTCTCGGGGTGAACCTGAAGGGCGCCTTCCTCTGCTCGCTCCGGGCCGCGCAGGTCATGGCCCGACGGCGCTCGGGCTCGATCATCAGCATGTCGAGCGGCGGCGCCACGCGGGCCCATCGGGGCAACGTCGCCTATGACGCGTCCAAGGGCGGGATCGAAGCGATGACCCGGGCCATGGCGCTCGACCTGGCGCCGTACGGGATCCGGGTCAACGCGGTGATCCCGGGCCTGATCCGGACCTACGACATCAGCGACGCGGACGCGGCGGTCCGGGGTCAGGTCGTCCCGATGGGCCGTCTGGGCGACCCCGAGGACCTGGCCGGTCCCACGGTGTTCCTCGCCACCGAGGACGCCCGCTACATCACCGGCGCCACCTTCGCGGTGGACGGTGGAGTCCTCGTCCAGCAGCGGTCGACCCCGGTCGACACGTTCCCGGTGAGCCGGTTCCCGGTGATCGAGCCGGAGTCCCGCCGATGACCGGTCGACGCTGGCGGGTCGGCGTCGACATTGGCGGCACGTTCACCGACCTGATCGTGGCCGACGACGCGACCGGCGCCTTCGTGGTGGGCAAGACCCTCACCACGCCCGGCGATCCCTCGGCCGCGATCGAGACGGTCCTCCGGGAAGCGCTCGAGCGGCTCCGACTCGAGGCCGCGGCGCTGGGTACGGTGGTGCACGGCACCACGCTGGTCACCAACGCGGTCATCGAACGGACCGGCGCCCGCACCGCGCTCCTCGCCACCCGCGGCTTTCGCGACGCGCTCGAGATCGGTCGGGAGCAGCGGTTCGAGCTCTACGACCTGACGATCCAGCATCCCCGTCCGCTGGTGCCCCGCCACCTCCGCTTCGACGTGCCGGAGCGGACGCTCGCCGACGGCACCATCCTCGAGCCGCTCGACACCGCCTTCGTGGAGCGCCTCGCGCGAGAACTGGCCGAGCGGGGGATCGAGGCGGTGGCGGTGGCCTTCCTCAACAGCTACGCCAACCCCGCGTCCGAGCAGGCGGCGCGCGACGCCATCCGCCGGGCCGCGCCCTCGCTTCGGGTCTCGCTATCGTCCGAGGTGGCGCCCGAGATCCGCGAGTTCGAGCGGACCTCCACCACCGCCGTCAACGTGTATGTCCAGGGCCGGGTCGAGCGGTACCTCCGGGAACTCGAGGCCCGTCTGGCGCGGCTCGGGTTCGACGGCAACCTGCTCCTCATGCTGTCGAGCGGCGGGGTCGCGACGGTCGACACCGCCGTCCGGTTCCCGGTCCGGCTCCTCGAGTCCGGTCCCGCGGCGGGCGCGCTCGCGGCCGCCAACGCGGGCGTCGCTTCGGGGCGCCCCGACCTCGTCTCCTTCGACATGGGCGGCACCACCGCCAAGTTCTGCGTCATCGATCAGGGCAAGCCGCTCCTCGCTCAGGAGTTCGAGTTCGACCGGGTGTACCGGTTCCAGAAGGGCTCGGGGTTGCCGGCCAAGGTGCCCGTGATCGAGATGATCGAGATCGGGGCCGGCGGCGGCTCGATCGCCCGGGTGGACGCGCTCGGCCTCCTCAAGGTGGGCCCCGACTCCTCCGGGGCCGACCCGGGCCCCGCGTGCTATGGACGGGGTGGCACCGAGCCCACCGTGACCGACGCCGACCTGGTCCTGGGTTACCTCGATCCGGGCTTCTTCCTTGGCGGCCGGATGCGGCTCGACGAAGAGGCCGCGCGGCGAGCCATCGAGACCCGAATCGCCCAGCCCCTCGGCATCTCCGTCGAGGAAGCCGCCTGGGGAATCCACCAGGTCGTGAATCAGAACATGGCCAACGCGGCTCGGGTGCACGTGCTCGAACGGGGCAAGGATCCGCGCCGGTTTCCGCTCTTCGCCTTCGGCGGCGCCGGGCCGGTCCACGGCGACCGGATCGCCCGGGCGCTCGGCGCGCCGGCCCTGATCGCGCCGCTGGGCGCCGGGGTCCTCAGCACGGCCGGCTTCCTCACGGCCCCGCTCGGGTTCGACTTCGTCCGCTCGTGGCGGACACCGCTCACCGGAATCGACTGGAGCCGAGCGGACGGGCTCTTCCGTGACATGGAGGCGGACGGGGCGGCCCTGCTCGCGGCGTCGGGCGTTGGCGCCGGGGCGTTGACCCATCAGCGCACCGTCGACATGCGCTACGTCGGTCAGGGCCATGAGATCCGGGTGCCGGTGCCCGCCGGACCGATCTCGGCGGCCAGCGAAGGCCTGATCCGGGCCGGGTTCGAGGCGAAGTACCGCGAGCTCTACGGGCGGCTCGGTCCCCCCGTCCCGATCGAAGTGACCAACTGGCGGGTCGCCTCGTCCGGCCCGGCGCCCGTGCTCGATCTCCGGATCGAGGCCGGCGCCCGTCCCGACGGCCCCGCGCGCAAATCGAGCCGGCGCGCCTGGTTCCCCGAGACGGCCGGCTACGTCGAGGTCCCGGTCTACGACCGGTATCGGCTCGCTCCGGGCGACGGGTTCGACGGGCCCGCGATCGTCGAAGAGCGCGAGTCCACCGTCGTGGCCGGACCCGGCACCCGCTGCACCGTGGACCCCCGCGGCAATCTGGTGGTGACCCATGACGCTTGATACCGTCGCGCTCGAGATCATGTGGAATCGACTGCTCTCGGTGGCCAACGAGCAGCAGGTGACGTTGATGCGGACGGCGTTCAGCACCGTCGTGCGCGAAACCCAGGACCTCGCCTGCGGGGTGTTCGACACCCGCGGCAGCATGATCGCGCAGTCGATGACCGGGACTCCCGGCCACATCAACGCGATGGCGACCGGCGTCCGGCATTTCCTGAACGCATTCCCACCAGCCACGCTGGTACCGGGCGACGTTCTCATCACCAACGACCCGTGGCTCACCGCGGGCCAGATCAACGACATGACGGTGCTGAGCCCGGTCTTCCGCGGCCGCACCGTGGTGGCGTACTTCGCCAGCACCTGCCACGCCCCAGACATCGGCGGCCGGCTCCTCTCGGCCGAGGCGCACGAGGTGTACGAGGAGGGCCTCCGCATTCCGATGACCCGGCTGTTCGCCGCCGGGGAACCGAACGAGGAACTGCTCCGGATCCTCCGCGCCAACGTCCGGACCCCGGAAGAGACGGTGGGCGACCTCTACGCCCAGGCCGCGGCCAACGCGGTGGGCGGACGCGGTCTCCTCGCGTTCATGGACGAGTTCGGTCTCGAGACGATCGATCCGCTGGCCGACGAGATCATCGGCCGCTCCGAGCGGGCGCTGCGCGACGCGATCCGGAAGATCCCGAACGGCCGGTACGAGAACGAAGTGTGGAGCGACGGATTCGAGGAACCGATCCGAATCAAGGTGGCGGTCACGATCGGCGACGAAGACATCCTGATCGACTTCGCCGGCTCGTCGCCCCAGAGCCGGCGGGGCATCAACGTGGTCCTCAACTACACCCACGCCTACGCCTCGTTCGCGATCAAGGCGGCGGTGAGCCCCGAGGTTCCTCACAACGAGGGCGCCTTCCGCCCGGTTCGAGTCATCGCGCCGGAGGGCTCGGTGCTCAACTGCCGCGAACCCGCGGCGGTGGCGTCGCGCCACATCATCGGACACTTCCTCCCGGGCGCGATCTTCGGCGCGCTGGCCCCCGCGATGCCCGGCCGTCTCATGGCCGGCGGCGCGGAGCCCGTGTGGATCTCGATGTGGCGGGGACAGTGGCCCGAGAGCCGCTCGCCGTTCACGTTCACGCTGTTCCAGTGCGGCGGGGCCGGGGCGCGCGCCACGCTGGATGGCCTGTCGGCGACCGGCTTCCCGAGCGGCGTCGCCGGCGTTCCGGCGGAGGTGGTGGAATCGCTCACCCCGCTGATCCAGCACCGGCGCGAACTCAAGACCGACTCCGGCGGCCCCGGCCGGTGGCGCGGCGGGCTCGGGCAGCGAACCCAGATGGGCCTCCGGACCGACCGGGGCCCCGCGGCGGAGTGGAGTGTCTCGGCGATGATCGACCGGATCGATCATCCCGGAGCGGGGCTCGAGGGCGGCGCGCCCGGCGGCCCTGGCGGGTTCGGGCTGGCCGACGGATCGCCCGCGCGGGCCAAGGCGCTCGTGGTGCTCCGCCCCGACGCGCGAGTGGAACTCGATCCGCCGGGCGGCGGCGGGTACGGTCCGGCGTTCGAGCGGGAGCCCGCGCGGGTGTTGCACGACGTCGTGGAAGGGTACGTGTCCCTCGAAGCGGCGGCGCGCGACTACGGCGTGGTCATCGAGTACCTCGGCCGTCCGGACCAACTGGTCCGGCTCCCGGCGGACTACCGGATCGACCAGGCCGCGACCGCTGCCCGGCGGCGGCCATGATCGACGTCTTCGTTTTGGTGGCCACCACGATCGGCGCACCTTGCCAGCGGGTCTGGACCGCGGTCACCGATCTCCGCCAGCGTCCGTCGCTGATCTCGGCCGAGATGACCGGCGGCATCTGGCCGGAGGAGACCGCCACCGCCCGCGTCGTGATGGACAAGGGCACGTTCCGGATGACCCGCAACGAGCGGGTCGTCTACCTGGAGCGCGAGCGCCGGCTGATGATCAAGGTCGAGGTGCTCGAGCCCGCCGGGCTGGCGTACCTGGACTACCAGCTCGTGCCCACGGAAGGCGGGTGCCGCCTGAGTTTGAGCAGCCTGGTGAATATGCCGGATCCGCCGGGCTCGACCCCGGGGGCTCGGGCCCAGTACATCGACGGGACTCGAAAGGCGCTCGAGGAGACGCTGGACGAGTATCGCCGGAGAATCGAAAAGGCGTAGCGGGCCATCGGCGCTTCGTCCGACCCGGGACGAACGAGGTTCACCCTGAGGAGTTCTCGGATGGGCATACTGCGGTTGCCGGACGGCCGAGACATGGAGTGGAGGGAGTACGGTACGCCGGACGGCACCCCGGCGTTCTATCTGCACGGCGGTGCGTCGTCATTCCTCGAAGCCGCGATCTACGACGCCGAGGCCGTCGCGGCCGGGGTTCGGCTGATCGTCCCCAATCGGCCGGGCGTAGGCGGCTCGACGCCGTTGCCGGGCTTCAGTCATCGCACGATCGCCGACGACACCGTCCGATTGGCGGACCACCTTCGGATCGAGCGCTTTCCGGTCGCGGGGCTTTCGAACGGCGGGATGTTCGCGCTCGCGGTCGGCGCGTGGCATCCCTCCCGAGTCTCCCGGGTGGTGCCGGTCAATTCGACCACCCCGCTCTATTGCGATGCCGTCGCCTGGGAGCATGCGACCCAGCGAGCCCAGACGGCCTACGAGGGTGTGCGGGCGGCCCTGGCCACCGTGCCCGCCGCCACGTTCCTCGAGTCGATTCGAGCCCAGCGGTGGACCGAGGTCACGGACCCGGCCGGCGCCGTGCCGGCGGCGGCAGAGCCCCACATCGTGGCGCTGTTCGATCGCGTTCGTGATCCGGTGAGCCCCGAGGCCCTGACCGGCGAACTCACCCTCACTCTGGGGGCTTGGGACTTCGACCCCAACGCCGTGCCGTCGCCCGTCGAATTCGTCACTGGCGCCGACGACGTCGGGACGCCGTACGCGGCTGTGTGGGTTGGACGGTTGCCGGACGCCCGGCTGCATGTGGTGCCTGGGGGGCACATCGCCGTCCTCGACCCCTCGTTGCGCCGTCGGCTGATGGCGCTTCTGGGTTCGGCCGCGACTGGCTAGCGGC